>JANOFD010000550.1:0-10348 GCA_031413455.1 Rhodobiaceae bacterium | reverse complement strand
TAAATGTCGCGCTGAGCAGGTCGGCGTGAAGGCGCCAGGAAGAGCGAATACCACGACTTTCTTTTTGCCAAACAACTCGTCGGTTGTCACCGGTGCCGGACCTTTGTCAGTCATATGCATGAGCGTGACAGAGGGGATGCGTTCGCCGACTTTGATAGACATGGGGTTGCCTTTGGGTTGGGGGGAATCTCAGGGGCGGATGTAGGCGATCTTTGCCCCGTTGACTAGGGCTCTGGTGTATCCCCAGCGCCTGATGACACAGGCGTGAGCCCCATGCCCACAACAGAGCTGCCTTGGGTGCCTACAACCCAAATTTGGTCCAGCGCGCGTGACCCGTCTATTACAGTTATGCGAAGGCGCTTGCCTGAGAGCCTTCGGATATCGGCGGATTTTCTCAAGGCAATCATCAGTGTCGATGTGTGACGCTCCGCGGTGAGCTTAGGTATAATTTCCGCTGCCTGGAAGATTTCCGGCCCCTCGACTAACACCAAGGGTCTGCGACCCTTGACTAAACCTGCCAGGCGAATGCCGATGTTGACCTTGCCGCGCGACACATATTCCCAGACCTCCCTTATCTCCAATCCGCTGGCCACTGGATCGCTTGACGGGCGTCGTCCCGAGTACGACGATATCAAACGAGCGTTTGCGGAACTAAAATTGCGAGCGCCTGTCATTGGCGGGTTGATCGTAATTTCGTGCTCTGCGGTTGCAGGTACGCACATGTTTTTGCAAGCGCCGTAGTGCAGCTTCAGTTTCAGTATGACCGGCTTGGTTGGGTCGGCGGCGCGAAACTCGACCGGGAATACAACTTCTTTTCGGTAGAGGTTGAGTTGCTCGCCATAGGCGACGGCGCGCACAGGTACTGGCCATGAGAGCTCCGGCGCTTCACCCAGGTTCGTGGACCCGGACCAATCAAATACCGGCGGTATTCCTGACGTTCCTGGCGCTCGCCAATAGGTCCACCAGCCATCGTCCAGCTTCAATTGAACACCGGCGCGATTGACTGTTCCCGGTTCAAACTGAGCGGACTCGAGAATAATCCTGCTGTGAGCGGGCGTCTTGCCGGCCCAATTGGTTGTCAGCTCTCCAGCGCTGCTCAATGTGACTATTGAGAACGAAAATAAAACACCGAGGGTCGCGTAGAGCTGCATGTTGGTCCGAGTGTAGCCGATCTTTTGCCATTGCTGGCATGCCGCTTGCCAAGCCGCAGGTAAATATTCCGTGAGAATTTTTTATGACCACGCTGATTCTGTGCGTATCAACACTAGGCGAATTAACCGAACCAGTTTAGGATAGTTCTATGGGTTTATTCGGCAGAGCACGGCAGCAGCGTTCCGCACCGGTGGGGTACCTGGAAGGTCAGGTGCTCATCGCGATGCCGCACATGCCGGACCCCAAAATGGAACAGGCGACTATATTCCTGTGCGCGCATTCGGCGCGCGGTGCCATGGGCCTGGTGCTCAACAAGCTTGTCGGCAATATGTCATTTAGTGAGTTGCTGCGGCAGTTACGGATCATTCCACAGGTGCGGCGCGTGCAAGGCCTGCCGGTTCTGTTCGGCGGGCCGGTTGAGACGGGTAGAGGCTTCGTCCTTCATTCTTCCGATTACTCGGCTGGGGATAGCACCACAAAAGTTGGGCAGGCTGCGGGTCTGAATGTCGGCCTGACGGCGACGGTCGATGTTGTCCAAGCCATCGCTGAGGGCAAAGGTCCGCGCGCTTCGATGCTGGCTTTGGGATATGCCGGATGGGGAGCTGGAGAGCTTGAAAGTCAAATTCAGCGCAATGCCTGGCTAACCTGCCAGGCCGACGATTTTCTGTTGTTTGGACAGCTCTACAAAGACAAGTGGGAACATTCGATCCGCAAGCTCGGGATCAATCCCTCACAGCTTTCGCGGGATACGGGCCGGGCCTGATCCGGGCCGCGGGAGGCCACGCGGCGCCGGTGCGCCACGCATATTCGATGCAATAAAATTGTAAGCGGCAGACGCGCTCATCGGCGCGCCGAACAAGAAACCTTGCGCGAATTCGCATTTCAAGCCTGTCAAGCTGACGGCCTCGTTCTGCGTTTCGACACCTTCGGCCACGACGGACATATCCAAATCATGGGCAAGGCGGATGATCGAGCGCAACACCACGGGCGTTTCCTGGTTGTGGGCCATGTCGGCTACGAAACTGCGGTCGATTTTCACCGTGTCGAAAGGAAAGCGCTGCAGGTAGGCCAACGAGGAAAAGCCAGTCCCGAAGTCGTCGAGCGCCAGACCGGCGCCTGCGTCTTTGAGGTGGGTGAGCGCATCGGCCATCGAATCCGGATTCTGCATGATCACGCTTTCGGTCAATTCGAGCTTGAGCGTCAGCCGGGCCAATTGGTGAGCGTTGACGGTGTTGATGACATCGTCGAAAAATTCGGCGCGCATCAACTGGCGCGCAGAGACATTGACGCTGCAGAACAGCGGTTCGCGCACCGGGAAATTGGTTTGCCAGCGGCGCAATTCGGCAGCCGCGCGCTTCACGGCGTAACTGCCGAGCGGGACAATGAGGCCGGTTTCTTCGGCGAGCGGGATGAACTCGGCTGGTGAAAGCATGCCACGCTGCGGATGGCGCCAGCGCATGAGCGCCTCGAAGCCCGCGATGGAGTTGTCTTCCAGGCGGACGATTGGCTGGTAGTGAATTTCAATCTGTTCGCGCTCAAGCGCCGTCCGCAGGTCGGCGTCCATCGTCAAGCGATCGGCGGAACGGGGCTTCATTTGCGGCTGATAAATTTCAAAGCCGCCCCGCCCTGCCCGCTTGGCGTGGTACATGGCAACTTCCGCTTCGCGCAGGACGTCGCCACCGTTGCGGTGTGCGGGCTCGATCAGGGCCAGACCAATGGAGGCTGCGGGATAGATTTCCCGCCCGCCGACAGCGACGGGCTGGGTAAGCGCATCGCGGATGCGTTGAGCGACTTGAGCTCCGTCCTCATCACCTTGAGAGCCCAAGGCGAAGACCGCGAATTCGTCGTTGCCCAGGCGCGCTACAGCATCATCCGGACCGACGGCATGGTCGAGCCGTCGCGCGATTTGGGCCAGGAATTTGTCGCCCGCCTCGTGGCCCATGCTGTCAATGACGGTGCGCAAGCGATCAACGTCGATTGCGAGGACTGCGCCATGACGGCGCCCGCGGCCCGACTTCATTGAAGACAGGACATTGTCCAGGCGTTTCAGGTAGGCGCTGCGTTGCATGAGGCCGGTGACGACGTCGATCGAGTCATCGCTTTGACGCTGACCCTCCTGGCCTTTGCGGGCGGTGATATCGCTGACGACGCCGATGCAACGTATGGCCTTGCCTTTGGTGTCGGCGACGCAACTGGCGCGCAGCTGGATCCAGCGGGTTCCACCCTTGGCATGGCGCATTCGCATTTCGAGTGTAAAAGATGAATTGCCCTGGCGGCGGTGCGCGTTCATCGCATCGGCGTAGATCTGGATATCTTCCGGTGCGATGCGGTCGGCCCATTTGCGCTCCGACGTTGCGAGCGCACCGGCCTCCAGACCCAGCAAAGCCTCGACCGACGGGGAAACAAACAAAGTGTCGGTGTCGAAATTCCAGTCCCACAGGCCCTGATGGGCTGCAGCCAAGCCAAGTGCATAGCGGTATTCGGATTCGCGGGCCTTGCGGCCTTCCTCCGACAGCTCTTCCCGCGATTGCTCGTCAAGGTCGGGCTCGCGGGGGACGGCGGCGGCGAAACTCAATGCGAGAGCACCCGAGGTAATCAGGGCATCAATGTATAGCGACAGATTGGGGACATGTTGAGCCCACTCCAGGGGCATGAAAGCGGGAACGAGGGCCGCGAGCGCAAGCAGAACAATGCCCGGCACAAGCGCCTTGGCCCGGAAACCGGTGCGAGACGCATCGAGGATTGCAAACAGTCCGGTCAATACCGGAACGACAAACAACAAACCGGCGAGGAAGGGATCTGCGAGTTCGACACCGAAGGCCGATGTGATGGAAAAACCCATCATCGCAAAAATCGCCGTATCGAACAGCAGCGCCAGGCGCGGGCGCCGGTCGTCCCAAGCCAAATGCGAAATCACATAGCGCAGCATGCAGGCGAACATCACGCTGCCGCTGACTTGCAAAACCTCTTTTTGGACACTCAAAAGTGACTGACCGAGAATTAGAACGATGAGTGCTGCCAATGCACCGGCCGCCCACGCCGGTTGGGCGGAGTTGCGAAAGACCGACAGGCTTGCAAGCCAGGCTGTCATCACCAAGGCGGCACCCGCCAACAGCCCCATGACGAGTGTCTCGGTCCGCTTGGAGGCTGCGAGGATTTCGGGTTTCCAGAATTTCCACGTGGCGTTTGCACGTCGCCCCTTGGTCGCGAACGTAAACGTGGATTTTGCAAACGGATCCAAAAAAAGCTCTGCCGCCTGGACGCCACCCAAATCGAGCAATTGAGCCCGGCCGCCTTGGCCTTGCGCCAGCACGCCGGTGAGCTGCAGTTCGGAAACGCTGCCAAGATAGCGAAAAATCCCGCCGGTGCCGGCGTCGATGGTGACGATGCGATGCAGGATCAGGCGTTTGGGATTGGCGAGTTCGAGCGCGAACGAGGCGTTGTCTTCATCAACCGCCTGGGCTTCTTCGAGCCAGGGGGTGATATCCGACACGCCTTGGTCCAGCAAAATGGGTGCGGCGGCCTGTGCTCCCAACCCCGAGCCGAGCCCCAGCGCCCATACCGCAAGGTACAGTGCGCGCATGAACCAATCGCGGGCTCGCGAGCGGCGGGACCGGAGGGCTGATGTATCCATGGCGCGCGCAACACAGGACAAAGCGGGGACAACTTTTTCCAGTTATACCATTGGTTCCGAGTGTAGCGCGCTACCCATGATTCGGCGGTTAACGATGTGCGAATAAATGTTCTGGCGCTACTGCACTTTCAGCAGTTCGACTTCAAATACCAGCGTTTGCAGGGGTGGAATTGCCCCGGGCGAGCCGTCCTCGCCGTAACCCAAGTCCTGTGGGATCACGAGCTCGGCCTTTTCACCCTCTTTCATCAGCTGCAAGCCTTCGGTCCAGCCGGCAATGACGCGGTTCAGGGGAAATGATATGGGATCGCCGCCGCTGGAGGAGTCGAACTGTTTGCCGTTGATGAGCTTGCCGGTGTAATGCACCGTGACCTTGCTGGTGGGACCGGGCTGCTTGCCGGAACCGGATTTGACGCTGCGAAACTGCAAACCGCTGCTGGTTACCTTGACGCCGTCTTTTTTGGCGTTGGCGGCCAGGAAGGCTTCGTTTTTTTCTGAACTTAAGTCTGCTTGCATTGTGGCCTCCTGTTGGACTTTGGGGGAATAGTTCGTGTCATTGCACCTTAAACAATTCGACCTCGAATACGAGTGTTTGAAGAGGTGGGATCGTTCCGGGGTGCCCTGCTTCGCCGTAACCCAAATCTTGCGGTACGACGAGTTCGACCTTTTCACCCTCTTTCATCAGTTGCAGGCCTTCAATCCAGCCTGGAATGAAGATGCTCAACGGATAGGTGACCGGGTCTCCGCCGATCGACGAGTCAAACTGTTTACCGTTGATGAGTTTGCCAGTGTAGTGGATCGTCACTTTGCTCGAGGGCTCGGGATGCTTGCCTGTTCCTGGTTTCAAGGTGCGAATCTGCAGGCCACTGCTGGTCAGCTTAACGCCGTCTTTTTTGGCATTGGCGGCAAGGAATGCTCCATTTTTTTCCAGACTGAGTTCCGCGGGTACGGCGGCCTCCTGCGGGATTTCGGAGGGGAATATTTCGGTTGGTTCTTCGACTTCGCTTGGGCTTGTGAGGCTGTCGAGCAAACCACCGGGGGCAAAAATTCCTATCGTCAATATCAAGCACGCCAGGCCTCCGCCGATGGCGGCTTTGGCGGGTGTCGATAAATTTGTGACCCAGGCGGGCAGAGGTGTTTTCTTGGTCATGGCGTTTTGCTTTTCGTCACTTGAGTGCGGGAACTGGGTCGCCTGCGATGACGGCAAATAGCAGATGATCCTGCCATTCGCCATTGATCTTTAGATATTTTCGCGCGGTGCCTTCTGCGGTAAATCCAGCCTTGATGAGGACCCGGCGCGAGGCTGCATTGGAGGGCAGGCATGCGGCTTCGATGCGATGAAATCCCAGGCGGTCAAAGGCGTGGCGTACCACGGCCGCGACCGCATCGGTCATGAGGCCCTGGCCTGCGAATTTTTTGCCGGTCCAATAGCCGAGAGTGACCGCCGATTGAGCTATTCCCTGACGGGCGTTGGACAATTGGCAACCGCCGGCCACTTCGTTTGTCTTGCGGTCAAAGACGAAAAACATGAAGCCCGTTCCTTCGCGTGCCGCAATCTGATAGCGCCGCAAACGACGGCGATAGGCGGCACGGGACAATTCGTCGGCGGCCCAGACCGGTTCCCACGGCGTCAGATGTTCGCGACTGTCACCGCGCAATGTCGACCACTGCAGGTAATCGGTCGCCAGCGGCGCACGCAGAAGCGTGAGCTTGCCTTCGATGTAGGCCGGCCGCTTCATGCGATTGAGTGCTGCACGCAGGGGCATTTTATTCGAAACGCTGTGCGATCGCGTCATACGAGCCAAGAGGGCCCATTGGACCCAAGGCCGCCAGTGTAAGCGGTCCAGACGCCAGGATTTTGGCGGCAATCCGGCTAACGGCGCTGGCGTCGATGGCGTTGATTTTGGCGATGAGTTCACGCGTATCGATGAGACGGCCATAGATCAAATATTGCCCGGCCATTTGTTCGCAGCGCGCCGAGGCCTGCTCCATGCCCATCAGCAGGCCCGACTTGATCTGGGCGCGGGCGCGTACGACTTCGTCTTCACCGGCGCCTGCCGCCAGCGCTTTCATTTCGCCGGCGATGACGCTGACAAGTTCGGTGGCGTCTTTGGCGCTGGTTCCCGCGTAGACGCCGAACAGGCCGGTGTCGACGTAGCTTGAGCCGAAGGTATGGATCGAGTAGCAGAGCCCGCGCTTTTCACGCGCCTCCTGGAAGAGCCTCGACGACATGCCACCACCAAGCACCGTCGAATAGACCTGCACGGCGTAGATGTCTTCGTCGCTTGAGTGGAAGCCTTTGAAGGCGAGCGCGATGTGGGCTTGTTCGAGGTCGTCTTCGGCGCGGAATTCGCCGCCCCGGTAATTGCCGTCGCGATGGGCCACTGGTTTGCCGCCGGGCAACTTGGCGAAGTGCTGACTGGCGAGGGCCACCATCTCATCGTGGTCGACGGCGCCTGCGGAGACGAGCAACATGCCTGAGGCGCAGTAGTTGGCGTTGATCTGGGCGATGAGGGTTTCGCGGGTGAAGGAATTGACGTGCGCTTCGGTGCCCAGGATCGGGCGGCCCAGAGGTTGCCCGGGGAAAGCCTGCGATTGAAGGTGATCGAAAATGATGTCGTCGGGCGTGTCTTCGGCCTGGCCGATTTCCTGGATGACGACGCCCTTCTCGCGCGCCAGTTCTTCGTTGTCGAAAACGGAGTCCTGGAGGATGTCGGCCAAAATATCGACGGCCAAGGCAACGTCGTCTTTGAGCACGCGCGCGTAGTAGGCGGTTTGCTCCCGGCCGGTATAGGCGTTGATGAAGCCGCCGACGCGTTCGATCTCTTCGGCGATGGCGCGGGCCGAGCGGCGCTTGGTGCCCTTGAAGGCCATGTGCTCGAGCATGTGGGCGATGCCGTTGGTGGCTTCGGTTTCATTGCGCGCACCGGCGTCGACCCAGATGCCAACGGCGGCGGTCTCCAGATGCGGCATATGGTCGGTGATGACGGTCAGGCCGTTGGGTAATTTCGTGATGGCAGGGGGCAAACGGGGGTCCCTTCGGGTTGAAGCGGCCTTACATAGAGGAGTTGGAGGGGATTTTCATAGGGTTGGCTGAGTCCGTGTCTCATTTCAGGGCAAAAATCGCACAAAACGGCGGGGGAAAATAGGACGAACAGGACACAGGACAGTGTCTCAGAACAGTGTCCTGTTTGTCCTGTCCTGGTGTCCTATTGAGCAAAAGCACGCACCCATGGGCACACACCCGCGATTTTTTTTCGCTGCGAGCCCATGCGAGAAGGCGCCGCCCCGCCTTCGGAAATTCCAGTTCACAATGTCAAGCCGTAACGCCCTGTATCATGAAACTTGGCGCACGGGAACGTATATTGAACTTCTGTGGCGAATGTCAAGACCCCTCGATCAAAAATTTCAAAATACGCTTGAACAATCATTCAACCTGTTCTATCATTGTTCCAACCATGAATCAAGGAGTCACGGATGGCGCGTCAAAGATTCGGTGGCACGCACACTGAGCAGAAGCTGGAAGCGCTTGAAAACTATTTGCGGTCCTACGCTACCGCCTTGAAGTATCAGCCGTTCCAGCTAGCCTTCTTCGATGCGTTTGCGGGAACAGGGCTGATCGAGCTTCCGAAGGCGACGGCGCCGTTGCTCGACGAACTTGATGCCCAACGCTTCATCGAGGGCTCGGCGCAACGCGCATTGAATTGTGACCCGCCGTTCAGCCAATATGTGCTGGTCGAGTCGTCTGCGGCCAAGATCGAAGATTTGAAGAAATTGAAACTTGAACACCCTACGGTCGCTGATCGCATTCAAATCAAACACGGCGACGCGAATGATGAATTGGCGAAATTCTGTCGCGATCTGGACTGGCGAAAGTGGCGTGCCGTTGTTTTTCTCGATCCATACGGCAACCAGGTTTCGTGGCAAACACTTGAGGCCGTGGCGACGACGGGCGCGATTGATCTCTGGTATTTGTTTCCGGCCGGTCCTGGTGTTCATCGCCAGATCAGCGGTGCGGGCACGGTCGATAAGACGCATGAAGAGTCACTGGACCGACTCATGGGTACGCGCGACTGGCGAACAAAGTTCATTGGAACGAAGCCTATCGCGGATCTATTCGACGAAGGGCGGGTTTCGTCCACAAAAACCGCCACAACAGAGTCGATCACGCAATTCATGATTGAGCGCATGAAGACCGTGTTCAATGGCGGGGTGTTGGACGAATGGCTTCCGTTGAGTACAAAAGGCATCAAGTATTCGCTGATTTTCGCATCGGCAAATCCCAACCCGATGGCATGGAAGCTAGCGTCGAAACTAGCGGGTGCCGTACTGAGGAGTCAAAAGCGTGGCCGGACTAAGTGACATTGAATGGACCGATGCGACGTGGAACCCGGTCACCGGGTGCACCATTGTTTCGCCGGGATGCACGAACTGTTACGCAATGCGCATGGCGGCGCGCCTGCAAGCTATCGGCCACCCGTCCTATGCCAATGTAACCCGGAAGAGTGGCAACCGGCACGTTTGGACGGGACGCGTGTTTCTGAGCGAGGCCGCGCTAACTGTGCCGCTACGCTGGCGGAACCCTCGCAAGATTTTTGTGAACTCAATGTCGGATTTGTTTCAGGACGACGTGCCCGCATCATTTATTCGTAGAGTCTGGAACACGATGTCAGAAGCGAACTGGCACGTTTTTCAGATTTTGACCAAGCGGCCCGAGCGCATGCAGCAGATTGTGAAGCAGCACCGGCTTCCTGCGTTGGCGAACGTCTGGCTTGGAACATCGGTGGAGTCTGAAGACTACAAGGATCGCATCGATCTCCTGCGCGAAACACCTGCAAGCGTGCGCTTTGTCTCGTTCGAACCGCTGATAGCACCAATTGGAAAAGTAAACCTCAAAGGCATCCACTGGGCCATCGTGGGCGGCGAGTCAGGACCGAAAGCGCGCCCGATGAATACGGATTGGGTGGACGAAATCGAGCGACAGTGTCGACGCGACAAGGTGGCGTTTTTCTTCAAGCAATGGGGCGGCAAGAACAAGAAGGCCGCCGGGCGCACCTATCGTGGACGGGTGTGGGATGAGTATCCGGTGATAAGACCTGTTGTTGAAGCGCGCCTTTTGTAAGGCAACATTTTTATTGCGGTAAATAGAGGGATTGAAGGACGACTCTTACCACAGTTGCATTTGACGGAGCTCTTTTCTCGACGAGCAAACGGAAACGTCTTGATTTCGTTACTGCCGCGAGAGATGCGACGGGCATACGGTCAACACTTATCAGACCATCAATTCCTGGCAAATCTGGAACGACTGCTGCCAAACAGATTTGATCCCAGACGTCGATCTCCGTTCGAAGTTCCACCCCGCCACCGGGTTCTGCCTCAGGTATGTCGAATAGAATGGTATTCTTGCTATCGGCCGCCGTGATTTGTTTCTGGAACACGAGTTTGGGCGTATGAAAGATGAAGCGATTGCCGACCCATTGACCGCGTTCACAAGGCGCTGCAGTCGCCGGAAGTAGGCGCTATCTGCCGACCGTTCGTGATCGGCGACAGATTGGCAATGGAACG
>JANOFD010000549.1:0-1852 GCA_031413455.1 Rhodobiaceae bacterium | reverse complement strand
CGGGATTCAAGAAGGCGCAGCAAGTTGTGTTCTGCGGTTTGTTCCCAGTCGATGCGGCCGAGTTCGAAGAGCTGCGCGAGGCAGTACAAAGGCTCGCGCTCAACGACGCAAGTTTCTCCTACGAAACGGAAACGTCGGCGGCGTTGGGTTTCGGCATGCGTTGCGGCTTTCTGGGCCTTTTGCATCTCGACATTATTCGCGAACGGTTGGAGCGGGAGTTTAATCTCAATCTCATCACTACCGCGCCCTCGGTCATCTATCGTATTCACATGACCAACGGCGAGTTGATGGAGCTGCACAATCCGGCCGATATGCCCGATGTGGTACGGATCGAAAAGATCGACGAGCCGTGGATTACGGCCACGATCCTGGTGCCAGACGAATATCTGGGTTCGGTGTTGAAGCTTTGTGAAGACCGGCGCGGGCGGCAGATCGATCTCACCTATGCCGGCAACCGGGCCTTGGTGAAGTACAGCTTGCCGCTCAACGAAGTGGTGTTCGATTTTTATGACCGCCTGAAATCGGTCAGCCGCGGCTATGCCAGTTTCGATTATCACATCGATGACTACCGCGAAGGCGATTTGGTGAAGCTTTCGATCCTGGTCAATGCCGAACCGGTCGACGCCCTGTCGATGATCGTCAACCGCCAGCGTGCCGAGATGCGCGGGCGGGTGATGTGCGAGAAGCTGAAGGATCTGATCCCGCAGCATCTGTTCCAGATTCCGATCCAGGCGGCTATCGGCGGCAAGGTGGTCGCGCGCGAAACCATCCGCGCCATGCGCAAGGATGTGACGGCGAAGTGCTATGGCGGCGACATTTCACGCAAGCGCAAACTGCTGGACAAGCAGAAAGAAGGCAAAAAGAAGATGCGGGAATTCGGCAGCGTCGAAATTCCGCAAGAGGCCTTCATCGCGGCGCTGAAGATGGACGAGAATTGAGGCTGCGCAGACTATGACGCGAACTTTGCGACGGTTTGTTCGAATGTCCGCACTGGCGCCGTGATAGTGCCACTGCTGTCTTGTGGACCGGTAGGGTCGACGAAGATCATCGAATATTTGTTGGCGGGCAGGCCGTAGGTTCTTGTTTTCGAGAGCGCTAAGATGCCGACGTCGAAGGTGAATGACCGGTCCGTTTGCGCAATCAGCCAGTGCGAATTCTCGCGGTCGTCGGACATTGTCAAGCTGGCGCCGGGCTTGATGATTTCATCGCGCACGGGTTTTAGTACAACCGCATCGGCCAAATCCTTGACGCGGTCGAAGGTGCGGGCGTGGAATGCGCCATCAATCACCAAATGGGCCGAGACCATGTTGTTGTGAACGTGCGGGATGACCGCGCCGCCCTTCTTCATGCCGAAAAAGCGGATGAACCACGGCCGTTCTATTCCGCCGGTGTTGATGGTGCTGGGGAATTTCGGATCGGCGGTTTCAGCGAGCCTGGATGGAAACTGCATTGCGGCGGTCAACCGGTCGAAATCGAGATAGCGGCGAAGGGCGCCGAATTCGACCCCGGCGTGAAGGGCCGTTATGCGATCTTGCCAAACGGTCAGTGCGATTTTCCCGGCTGCGAGATCGCGGTTGAGATCGGCAATGTCTTGTGCCCAAAGCGCCAGATCGCGCGGTGGCGATGCCAGCGCCTTCGATTGCAAGATCGAGGTCATGGCCACGGCCGCGGTAAAGGCAGAGATGAACTCGCGTCGTTGAAGGATACTCATCGGATGAATCGCAAACCGGTGTGGGTTTCGGAAATACGTGCGACTTTAGTGACTTTGAGTTTGGCGGCGCGAGCGACGGCGATCACATTGCCACCACTTCCCGGCACTTCTGTGGCGGGTCATAAACTACAGGTTGCTGTG
>JANOFD010000548.1:0-6423 GCA_031413455.1 Rhodobiaceae bacterium | reverse complement strand
CAGCATTCGTCCGGCGGACGCAACAGCGATGGGCGTATCACGTCGCGTTGGCGCGGGGGCGGGCACAAAAAGCTTTATCGCCTTATCGATTTCAAGCGCCGCAAATTCGACGTCGAAGGCACGGTTGACCGTCTTGAGTACGATCCTAATCGCTCGGCGTTCATTGCGCTGATCAAGTATCCAGATGGCGTGCTGAACTACATTTTGGCGCCGCAGCGCATTTCAGTCGGCGACAAGGTCATTGCCAGTCTGAAAGCGGACGTCAAGCCTGGCAATGCCATGCCGCTGGCGGCAATGCCGGTTGGTACGATTGTGCACAATGTTGAGTTCAAGGCAGGGGCCGGCGGCAAAATCGCCCGTTCGGCCGGGACTTATGTGCAATTTGTCGGCCGTGACCAAGGTTATGCGATCCTGCGGCTGAATTCCGGTGAGACGCGCAAGGTTCGTTTGGAATGTATGGCGACTGTGGGGGCCGTATCGAATCCGGACCACATGAACGTCGTGATTGGTAAAGCCGGACGAAATGTCTGGAAGGGCTGGCGCCCATCGGTTCGCGGAACAGCTATGAACCCGATCGACCATCCCCATGGTGGTGGCGAAGGTCGTACCAAGGGCGGACGTCATCCAGTGACACCTTGGGGCAAGGGCACCAAGGGCAATAGAACGCGCACGAATAAACGAACATCGAAACTCATTGTGACTAGCCGTCACCTGAAGAAGGTTTGAAGCACGCATGGCACGCTCAGTCTGGAAAGGACCGTTCGTCGATGGCTATCTGCTGAAAAAGGCAGAGGCTGTCCACAAATCGGGCCGGCGCGAAGTGATCAAGATCTGGAGCCGGCGCTCTACGATTTTGCCGCAATTCGTCGGTCTTACCTTTGGTGTTTACAATGGACACAAGCACATCCCGGTCCTCGTCTCAGAGGAAATGGTAGGGCACAAATTTGGTGAGTTTTCGCCGACCAGAACCTTTCACGGTCATACCGCCGGCGACAAGAAAGTCAGAAAGGCAGCAGGCTAATGAGCAAGCCAAAGAGAGAGCGCTCGTTGCCGGATAACGAAGCGAAAGCCATTGGGCGCTCGGTGCGCACGTCGCAGTACAAGCTCAATCGCGTCGTCGAAAGCATACGCGGCAAGCGGGTCGAGCAAGCGCTGGCTGATTTGACGTTCAGCCCAAAGCGCATTGCTTTGGAAGTCATCAAAGTGCTGCGGGCGGCGATTGCGAATGCCGAGAATAACCAGAATTTGGATGTCGATGAACTTGTGGTGGCGCAAGCCTGGACCGGAAAGAACATGATCTTGAAGCGGTTTCATGCGCGGGCGCGTGGACGCGGCACGCGCATCGAAAAGCCGTTCAGCGAACTGACGATTATTGTTCGTGAGCAGGCCGCAGAAGACAAGAAAGCGAAGAGTAAATCCAAGACTAAGCGTGGCGGTACACCTGCGCCTGCGAAGAAGGAAGCTGCCTGATGGGTCAGAAAGTCAATCCAATTGGCCTGAGGCTTGGTATCAACCGCACGTGGGATTCGCGCTGGTTTGCGGATCGGCATGAATACGGCAAATTGCTTCATGAAGATCTGAAGATCCGTGATTTCCTGAAAGAGAGATTAAAGCAGGCCGGCGTGGCGCGCATCATCATCGAGCGTCCGCACAAGAAATGCAGGGTCACGATTCATTCGGCGAGGCCGGGTGTTGTGATCGGCAAAAAAGGCGCTGATATCGAGAAGCTGAAGTCGGAACTTGGGAAAATCACCAAGAGCGAGATTCATCTCAATATCGTCGAGATCCGCAAGCCGGAAGTCGATGCGCACCTGATTGCGGAAAGCATTGCGCAGCAGCTGGAGCGCCGCGTGTCGTTCCGCCGTGCGATTAAGCGTGCAGTGCAGTCGGCTTTGAAGCTAGGCGCGTTGGGCATTCGTATCAATTGTGGCGGCCGGTTGGGCGGCGCGGAAATCGCGCGCGTGGAATGGTATCGCGAAGGCCGCGTGCCACTGCATACGCTGCGGGCAGACGTCGATTTTGCGGTTGCGACAGCCAAGACCGCTTATGGAGCATGCGGCGTGAAAGTATGGGTCTTCAAGGGCGAAGTTCTTGAGCATGACCCCATGGCGCAGGACAAACGCATGAGCGAACAGAATGAAGGTGGACAAAAGCGGGCACCCGCGCACGCTCCATCGGCGGCGGAATAAGGGAACTGGATTGAACGATCATGTTGCAACCTAAGCGGACAAAATTTCGTAAGCAGTTCAAGGGCCGTATTCATGGACGGGCGACCTCTGCGACGACGCTTGACTACGGCGAGTTTGGCTTGAAGGCCATGGAGCCTGATCGCATCACCGCGCGCCAGATCGAAGCCGCGCGCCGTGCAATTACCCGCGCCATGAAACGCCAAGGCCGCGTCTGGATCCGGATGTTTCCGGATATTCCAGTGTCGAAGAAGCCGGCGGAAGTGCGCATTGGATCAGGTAAAGGTGCGCCGGAGTTTTGGGCGTGCCGGGTGAAGCCTGGCCGCGTGTTGTTTGAAGTGGACGGGGTGAAGTCAGATGTCGCGCGCGAGGCTCTTGCCCTTGCTGCGGCGAAGCTGCCCATCCGTACCAAGTTTATTACCCGTTTAGGACACACCGAGTAGGTGAATGATGAAATCCGTAGCAACAGAATTTCGCGCCATGAGTGCTGACCAACTGAGCGATGAACTCGTTAAGCTGAAGAAAGAGCAGTTCAACCTGCGCTTTCAGAGGGCGACGGGTCAGCTTGAGAAGACGGCGCGTGTGCAAATCGTTCGCCGCAACATTGCGCGTATCAACACGATTCTGGGTGAGAAAGCCCAGACGAAGAAGAAGGCCTGAGATATCCAATGCCGAGACGCATACTTCAAGGCACTGTCGTTAGCGACAAGAACAAAAAGACCGTTGTGGTCGAAGTCGAACGCCGGTTCACCCATCCGATGTTGGGCAAGACCATTCGACAATCGAAGCGGTTTCACGCTCACGATGAAGAGAGCCGTTTTAAGTCGGGTGATCCCGTACGCATACGTGAATGCCGGCCGCTATCAAAGTTGAAGCGCTGGGAAGTTCTTTACGACGCTCCGGCGTCGAAAGCTTAAGGGAAACGAGGCGCTAAGCCCATGATACAATCAACAACAAATCTTGACGTCGCCGACAACTCGGGTGCGCGGCGCGTCATGTGCATAAAAGTCCTTGGCGGCGCTCAGCGCCGCTATGCCAGTGTGGGCGACATCATTGTGGTGTCGATCAAGGAAGCAATCCCGCGCGGGAAGGTCAAAAAAGGCGACGTGATGAAGGCGGTGGTCGTGCGTACGGCAAAGGAAGTGCGCCGTGCCGATGGCAGTTGCATCCGCTTTGACCGCAACGCGGCTGTCCTCATCAACGCGCAGGGGGAACCGATTGGAACGCGCATCTTCGGACCGGTGACACGCGAACTTCGCGCGAAGAACCACATGAAGATCGTCTCTTTGGCGCCGGAGGTTCTGTAAGTCATGGCGTCAAAATTCAAAAAAGGCGACCGGGTTATGGTCATTGCCGGTGAGCAAAGACCGCGCAAGGGGCAAGACGGGAAAAAGAAACCTGTCATCGGGGAGATCGTCAAGGTTTTCCCTGATGAAACTCGGGTGGTGATTACAGGCGTGAATTTGGTGAAGCGTCACACGAAACAATCTGCCCGCAGCCAGGGTGGTATTATTTCGAAAGAAGCACCGGTTCACATTTCAAATATCGCGCATATCGATCCCAAGACGGGTGAGGCGACGCGCGTTGGGTTTAAGACGTTGCAGGATGGGCGCAAGGTTCGCTTTGCGAAGAAGTCCGGGGAAGTCATCGATGTCTGACGAAAAGAAAAAAGAAGCGAAGCCCAAGAAAGCACCAAAGGCCGATGCGGCCAGTGCAGAGGCGAAGCCTGTGAAGGCCAAGGGCGAGAAGAAGGCCAAGGGCAAAGCGGGCGACGACAAGGGCGAGGGCGCTGGAACGTCGCAGAGCGTGGCCACGCGCTCTAAAGCAATAACGCTGGGCGAGGGCGAGAAATTCGTTCCGCGGGCCAAGAAACGCTACGACGACGTCGTGCGCAAACTGATGATGGATCAGTTTGCGTATAAGAATGCGATGCAAGTGCCCAGGCTTGATAAAATCGTCATCAATATGGGTGTGGGTGAAACCACGGCGGATACGAAGAAAATTCAATCTGCGGTCCGCGATTTGACGATGATTGCCGGTCAGAAGCCGATTGTCACGAAAGCGCGTGTCGCGATTTCGAACTTCAAGCTTCGCGAGGGCATGGCGATCGGGGCAAAGGTGACGCTGCGCAAAGACCGGATGTACGATTTCCTGGACAGGCTGGTGACGATTGCTTTGCCGCGCGTACGGGATTTCCGCGGGTTGTCGGCCAAGAGCTTTGACGGGCGCGGCAATTTCTCGTTGGGACTGAAAGAGCACCTCGTGTTTCCCGAAATCGACTACGACAAGATCGATCAGGTTTGGGGAATGGATATTACCATTTGCACTACGGCGCAGACGGACGAAGAAGCGAAGGCTCTGCTTTCGGGCTTTCAGTTGCCGTTCGCGAAATGATGAAGCGGAAGTAGGAAGACATGGCAAAGAAGAGTTCGGTCGAAAAGAACAAGCGGCGCATCCAGTTGGTGAAGCGCTTTGCGGGCAAGCGGGTCAAGCTGAAGGAAGTTGCAAACGACATGGCGCTGGCGCCAGAAGAGCGGTTTGCGGCGCGGCTGAAACTTGCGGAGCTGCCGCGGAATTCGTCGCCCAACCGGGTGCGTTTGCGTTGCGAGCTGACAGGGCGCGCACGTGGCAACTACCGGAAGATCAAAATGTGCCGCATCAAGTTGCGTGAATTGGCGTCGTATGGCCTGATTCCCGGCATGGTCAAGTCGAGCTGGTAAGGGGATAAAAAATGGCAATCAATGATCCCGTAGGCGATATGTTGACCCGCATCCGCAATGCGCAAATGCGGGGACAGTCGAAGGTCGGAACGCCGGCATCAAAGCTGCGCAAGTGCGTGCTGGATGTACTGGTGGGCGAGGGCTACATTCGCGGTTATGCGGAAGTGACGCTTGCGCAATCGAAGCCTGAGTTCGAGATCGAGCTCAAATATTTCGATGGCAAGCCGGTCATCAAAGAAATTAAACGCGTATCGACGCCGGGACGCCGGGTCTATTCGTCGATCAAGGACCTTAAGCCGGTGCGCAACGGGCTTGGGATTTCGATTTTGTCGACGCCGAAGGGTGTCATGTCAGATGCGCTGGCGCGAGAGCAGAACGTGGGCGGCGAAATTCTGTGTCACGTATTCTAAAAATACGGCAAGGCGCGGAAGGCGAAGGGATTTAGACTTATGTCGCGAATTGGAAAAAAACTGGTGCCGCTGCCGCAAGGTGTCACCGCCCAGGTCAAGGACCGGGAAGTCAAGGTCAAGGGTCCCAAGGGTGAGCTGTCGCTGCGCCTGGTGGACGGCATCGATGTGGCTGTTGAGAAGGCAGGCATTACGGTGACGCCGCGCGATTTGTCGGATGAGATGCGTTCGTTGTGGGGTCTGCAGCGGACGCTGGTCAATAATCTGGTAGACGGTGTTTCGAAGGGCTTTTCCCAGCAGCTTGATATTGCCGGCGTCGGCTATCGTGCTGCCATTCAGGGCAAGAACCTGCAGCTGCAGCTTGGGTACAGCCACGATGTGGTTTATCCCATACCGGCTGGCATCGATATCAAGTGCGAAAAGCCGACCATTATCGTCGTGTCGGGTTCGGACAAACAAAGGGTTGGCCAAGTGGCCGCCGAGATTCGCGGTTTTCGCAAACCTGAACCCTACAAGGGCAAGGGCATCAAATACGCCGAAGAAAAAATCCGGCGTAAAGAAGGCAAGAAGAAGTAGAGGGCCATGGTATGACACTCAATCGGCAAGAACTTTTCGAGCGTCGCCAGCGGCGGGCTCGCTTCAAGTTGCGCAAGGTTTCAAGCCAGCGCGCGCGGCTGTCGGTCTTTCGTTCGTCCAAGCACATCTATGCGCAGGTCATCGATGATGTGAAGGGCGTAACGGTAGCGTCGGCATCGACGCTTGATGCGGAGGCCAAGACGACGCTCGACAAAGGCAAGGGCACCGACACCGCTGCGGCAGCGATCGTGGGCAAGCTTGTGGCGCAGCGCGCGATCAAGGCTGGGGTCAAGCAAGTAGTGTTTGATCGCGGCGGTTATATCTATCACGGCCGGGTCAAGGCACTCGGCGATGCGGCTCGCGAGAGCGGTCTGAGTTTTTGAGCAAAGGAATTTAGTTTATGGCGCGCGAAGAAAGAGACGACCGTTCGCGGCGAGGCGATCGCGGCGGTGACCGCGGCGAACGCAGCGAGCTGATTGACAAGCTGGTTCATATCAATCGCGTCGCAAAGGTTGTGAAGGGCGGCAAGCGCTT
>JANOFD010000547.1:0-4041 GCA_031413455.1 Rhodobiaceae bacterium | reverse complement strand
GCCGAGCGCAATCGCTTTGAAGACGTCGGCGGGACTATTTTTCTCTCCGGTGTCGCGATTCGATCCTCGCACTCGCTGAGGCACTTGCTCTGCGCGGCGTACCATCCAACCATCAGACATCTCTCGATGACTACATTAGGCAGACCAACTCCGATTTAGGTTCGACAATTTGCGGCATAGAGGCCGATCTTGGATATTCAATTGAGGCTCCCGCGATCGGGCGCCCACCAGTCGCACTCATCTCGACGCATCACATCAACCCCGACTTCGTTCGACATGCTTACGTTCCCCATAGGTTGAAACAGCTCGGCGCCGATAACAGCGCCAAATTGATCGAAGTTGGAGGAGGCTTTGGGTGCGTAGCGCGGTTTGCCTTTCTTGCCGGTATTCGCGATTACACCATCGTCGATATTCCCCACGTCAATGCTATTCAGATGGCATTTCTGGGCGCGACGCTGGGCGAAGACTCCGTGTCAGGGTTTTGCGAGCGGGATGCTCCAATCAGATTGTTGCCGTCGACGCAGAAGGCTACGGCATTCGATCGGCAATTTGACTTCGCGGTAAACATGGACTCGTTGCCAGAAATAAATTTGGAGGAAGCCCAAGCTTATCTTGAGTTGATAAAGTCGAACGCGCGCATGTTTTTATCCATAAATCAAGAAGCCAAGAAGGTGCACAAGGGCAGCATTGCTCAACATAGCGTTCCAGAACTTGCGGCGGCGGTTGGTGGACTTGAACGCCTCGCCCGGCATCCGTACTGGATGCAACAGGGTTACGTCGAAGAGCTGTACGGCACCAATCCCTCGTCCAGGATTCGTTGAAGATACGTGGCAAGTGCGGGGGTTCAGGTACGTCAAGCAAAGCTTGCGCGAGACTCGGTGTCAGTGTGAATTTAGTTGTTACTTGTAATTAGAGGGACGCAATGAATAGTTGACAGGCTCCTCTGACAAGCAGGGCACTGTCAAGCAGGAATGATCTGACACCATTTCGCTGATGGAGATGTTCTTCATCCCTTCTTTATGGCGCCGGCACCGAAAATGGAAAATCCTCTGTGCCGCCAGTCCCATTATTTTTAACCATACATATCGCTGAAAAAAGCCAGTTTCAGCCGCCACTTGACAGTTCCGTAAATGTTCTTCATAAGGCATTTTGATGCAAACGAGGTCAAACATGTCCACAATGTCCGCACTATTGAAAGCATTGGAGCAAACAAAGCAGCAGTTTCTTGACGGCGACGCGGGGACTGACGCTATGCTGGCGCAGGCATTCGTATCCGCACCTGCACCGGAGCCCCCATTCGCACCTTCACCCGCGGCGCCCTCACCCGCACCACGCGCAGCCAACGGCCCCGGCTTGCCAAGCTGGGCGGGGCGCTTGGCATTGGTGTTTTGCGATGCTGAAACCCGCAGAATATTTCCCATGACAAAACTTGACCATCCTTGGGATTGTATGGCCCGCAACTTCCTGTTGCCGCCTCCTGATGTCGCTGCAGAACGCAGGCTTGCAAATCTCGCAAAAGAGCTTTCAGCTTATACGGTCGTGCTCTGGCCGCACCCCGGTTTGCAAGGTAAGGCCCGCGCCCTCAGTGATGCGGCGGAACTGGCGGACCTGGGCGTCCCGGCCATCGGCATTGCCGATTTGCCCGATGATCTCATCGCCACAGCAGGTCGCAGCGATGAAACCTACTACGATAGAATTTTGCGCAGCGCCCGCCCCGGTGCCCGTTCGAAAGAACAAATCCACGAACAACTCAAACACATAGTTCAACACGCTCTCGCCGGTGCCATTATCCGCGCCTATCCCCTTCGCGCCCAGGGCACAGCCATCGCCGTCCTCCCCTCCACAACGCCTCCCGGTCTTTTGGCCACCTTCAAAGCCATGCGCGCATTGATCGCCCGCTACGTCGCCTTCAATAACGTCGAGCTCGATGCGGTGACTTTCTGGTGTCTGCAAACCTGGGTGCACGGCGAATTCGAAGTAGCACCTCGCCTCATTTTGCAGTCGAGCGACCCGCGCGCCGACAGCTCACGCGCCTTGCGCGTGTTCAGCTGGCTGACGCCCAATCCCTGCCTTATCACCAAGGCACACGCGTCAAGCCTGGTCTCGCTGATCGCGCGCGAGCGCCCCACGCTGCTGCTCGACGACAGGGCCAATGGGATGCTCTATCGCCGCGACATGCGCGCCCTCCTGGCCGCCGGCGCCCATCGCGATAGCGTAGCGGCGGGCGCACGCGGCGCGCAGCCGGGTCCCACCCTGACCTCTTGTTCCGCGCCGCTGGCCGCAGCCACCTCGCTGGTATTGCCGCAGGAAATTCTGACCCATGCCATCGTCGTTCCGATGTCCCCGCCCATCATGCACGACGAAGTGGTCAGGCTCTCCGTGGCAGCACCTCCACCGGAGGCCCTGGCTCTGCGCGCCGAGATTCACAATGGCATCTTGAAGTTTCTGAAGGATAAGCACCAAAGGGTGTGGCCCGAAATGTCAATTGCGGTGACCGCACGCGAAGCCTGGGAACCCATATTTGTTCTCGCAAAATACATGGGGCCCGAAGCCGAAGAAGCGGCCAGAAACGCCGCCAACTTGCTGTCTGTTAACCAGAGCAGGCTCACTCAGGGGTCGGATTTGAAGTTGCTCGCAGACGTCAGGTTTGCGCTTGGCGGAAACGTCGACAAGGCCGTTCCATCTGCGACCATCATCGGGAGGCTGACCTTCGGTTCGGAAAGCTATTGGCGCGATTGCGAGCACGGCAAGCCACTGTCGACCCGCAGCCTGGCCCAAAAATTCGCGCGCTTCGGCTTGCGATCGGCGACCGTGCGCGTCTCTTCCTCTCAAACCGTGCGCGGATTCAAGGGCGAGGATCTAATCGAGGCATTCGCACGTTATCTCGACGACCAGTCTGCAGGCGGCATCATTCGCGACCAGATCAAGGAACGTTACCGCAAACGCAGCCCCGAAGAACTGAAAGCTCTGGATGCAAAGGCCAAGGAGCTTCTGAGCCACGCGCCGCTCTTGGACCCACCCACGGAAAATGTGATGGATCCGTGTCGCAATGTGACGCCTGTGTGATGCAGAAAACGGCTGAGATCAGCCAATGTGACGCTGTGTCGGCTGGAGTAACTTTGGTGGTCCCATCCACATTTCAAGACCTTGCCGAACATCAATGTCATCCCAAATGGAGGAGCGTGTACTTCATAGTGGCCTGAACCGACTCAGGCGAGACTAAAGAGACTTGAACATGGACCTTGAAAAATACACCGAACGCTCTCGCGCCTTTCTGCAAAACGCTCAAGGGCTGGCCCAACGCTCGGGCCACCAACGCCTGACACCAGAGCACATTCTTAAAGTCCTCCTCGACGACGACGAAGGGTTGGCTTCGGGGCTCATCAAAAAAGCTGGCGGCGATGCCGCGCGCGCCATGCAGGCAACGGAAGCAGCCCTCGCCAAACTGCCGCGCGTTGAAGGGGCGGGCGCAGGGCAGCTTCATATGGCGCCTGAAACCGCGCGCCTCTTCGAGGAAGCCGAGCAGGTTGCCAAGAAATCAGGGGACAGTTTTGTCACCGTCGAACGCCTGCTGCTGGCCTTGAGCCTTGGCACCGCGCCCGACAGCGCCAAAATCATCAAAGACGCCGGCGCTACACCGCAAAAACTCAACGAAGCCATCAACGACTTGCGCAAAGGCCGCACCGCCGACAGCGCCTCGGCCGAACATAGCTATGACGCGCACAAGAAATACGCCCGCGACCTCACCGAGGCCGCCCGCACCGGCAAGCTCGACCCTGTCATCGGCCGCGACGAAGAAATTAGGCGAACCATGCAAGTGCTCTCGCGCCGCACCAAGAACAACCCGGTCCTGATCGGTGAGCCCGGCGTCGGCAAGACCGCCATCGTCGAAGGCCTGGCGCTGCGCATCGTCAACGGCGATGTCCCCGAATCTCTGAAAGACAAGAAACTCCTGTCGCTCGACATGGGGGCGCTGATCGCGGGCGCCAAATATCGCGGCGAATTCGAAGAGCGCCTGAAGGCCGTCCTCACCGAAATGAC
>JANOFD010000546.1:0-7254 GCA_031413455.1 Rhodobiaceae bacterium | reverse complement strand
GGAGCCGATGGCATAGCGCGACGGCACGCCCGAGGCCAGCAGGCCGGTATTGACGATCGGCCCCCAACTGCCGCCGATCCCCTCGATCAACCCGCCGGCCACGCCGATCTGGCGGCCGCCGCATTTGTGGTGCTGGGCCTTCATGCTCTTCAGCATCGTGGCCAGGAAGCCTCCGGTATCGTCAGCTTTGACGGTGAGCGTTTTTACATGGAACGCCGCGAAGGTTTGGTGGGTGACCAGTTTTCCGTTGGCGGCCCAATCGACCGGATCAAGGGCGCGAATGCCATCGGCCATGTTCGCTATTCAACGACTGGCGGTTCGCTCAACCGCAACATTCAACCCTTCTTCGCCGACGTCGCCGACGGTGGCATCGCCGTCGCGCACAACGGTAATTTGACGAATGCCCATGCCCTGAGGAAGCGCCTGGTTCGCAGCGGGTCGATTTTCTATTCGACCTCGGATACCGAATGTATCGTCCACCTCATCGCAACATCATCGGCCGGGCGCATCGTTGATCGGCTTATTGATGCGCTCAAGCAGGTTGAAGGTGCCTATTCGCTGGTGTGCCTGACGCGCAAAAAGCTGATCGGGGTTCGCGATCCGCTCGGCGTGCGCCCCCTAGTCATTGGACAGCTTGAAGGCGCTTATGTGCTGGCTTCGGAAACATGTGCACTCGACATCATCGGCGCCGAGTTCGTGCGCGACGTCAAGCCAGGCGAGATGGTGGTCATTTCCGACTCTGGCATGGAGTCGTACCAACCCTTCCCACCGCAACGTCCGCGCTTTTGCATTTTCGAATATGTGTATTTTGCCAGGCCCGACAGCATGATCGACGGCATGGGTGTCTACGAAGTCCGCAAATCCATTGGTTCAGAACTGGCCCTCGAAGCCCCTGTCGAAGCCGACATGGTCGTACCGGTGCCGGACTCCGGCGTTCCTGCGGGCATTGGTTACGCCGAGACATCGAAGATTCCGTTCGAACTCGGAATCATTCGCAACCACTATGTTGGCCGTACATTTATCGAGCCGTCTGAGCACATTCGTCATTTGGGTGTCAAACTCAAACACAATGCCAACCGCGCGCGCCTCAAAGGCAAGCGCGTCGTCTTAGTGGATGACTCCATCGTGCGGGGTACGACGTCCAAAAAGATCGTCAAAATGGTCCGTGATGCCGGGGCAACTGAAGTCCACATGCGTATCGCCGGTCCGCCGACAACGGATTCGTGTTTCTACGGCGTCGATACGCCGGAAAAATCGAACTTGCTGGCAGCGAACTACACCATCGCTGAAATGTGCCGCTTCATCGGCGCGGACTCGCTCAGCTTCATCTCCATCAACGGCCTCTATCGCGCTCTGCACCAAACAAGGCGCGACGGGAAGACGACACGCTATTGCGACGCCTGCTTCACCGGCGAGTACCCAACGCCCTTGAGCGACCGCGACAATGTCGCCGACAACGGCCAGCTCACTTTGTTGGCGATGTAAGCCCGTGCCAAGACTCACTGATCGCGTCGCGCTGGTCACCGGCGCCTCCCGCGGCATAGGTCGCGCCGTCGCTGTTGCCTTGGCACGTGAAGGTGCACACGTGATTGCCACGGCGCGCACTGTGGGCGCACTCGAAGAACTCGACGATGAAATCAAAAGCAGTGGCGGTAGCTCGACCCTGGTGCCGTTCGATCTCAGAGACGGTCCCGCCTTCCCGCGCCTGGGTGGCGCCATTGCCGAACGCTGGCGCAAGCTCGATATTCTGATCGGCAATGCGGGTTACCTCGGCACTCTGACGCCGGTGCATCAGATCGATCCCAAGCATTGGATTGAGGCGATCGACGTCAACCTCAACGCCAATCTGCGGCTGATTCAGTTCCTTGACCCGCAGCTCAAAGCCTCAGACGCCGGGCGCGCAGTTTTTGTCACCTCAGGCGCCGCCCAGAACACGCGTGCCTATTGGGCCACCTACAGCGCCACGAAGGCTGCCCTCGACGCCCTGATCAAAACATACGCCGCAGAATGTGCGACAACCAAGACCCGCGTGAACCTGTTCAGCCCCGGTCCCACCAGAACCGCAATGCGCGCCAGAGCATTCCCCGGTGAAGATCCCAGCACGCTGCCTGCTCCCGAAGACATCGCGCCCTTTATCGTTGATCTTGTGCTGCCGTCTGAGAACCGCAACGGCGAAATCATAACCTACAACCGCTGACCCACGAGCCCCTCACCACTTCTTCGCAAATGGATTCTCGCTCACCTTTACCTTCATGCGGATCGGCACGCCTGTGAAGCCGAAGGTCTCGCGCAGGCCGTTCATCAGATAACGTGCGTAGTCGCTTGGTAATTCGCCGGCCTGGCTTGATGAAATCGCAAACGTGGGTGGGCGAGTGCGGGCTTGGGTGATGTAGCGGATCTTGATGCGCCGACCTTTGGGCGCGGGCGGTGAATGGCGCTCGATCATCATGGCCAGCCAGTCGTTCAGGCGATGGGTCGAAACACGCTTGTTCCAGATGTCATGTTGCTTGACGATGGCGGGCATCAACAATTCAACCCCGTCCCCGGACAAGGCCGAGATGGCGACGATCGGCACACCTTTCCATTGCGGCAGCAATTCATCGACGCGCTTGGTGAGCGTGCGCAGCAACTGCGCTTTGTCCTCGACCAAGTCCCATTTGTTGACGGCCACGATCATGGCGCGGCCTTCGCGCTCGACCATGTCGGCAATCTGCAAATCCTGGGTTTCGAAAGGGATCGCCGCATCGATGACGAGAATGACCAGTTCAGCCAATTTGATTTCGTCGATGGCAGCGGTTACCGAAAGTTTTTCCAGATCTTCTTCGACTTTGGCTTTGCGCCGCAGCCCGGCGGTGTCGATGAGCTTGACCTTGCGCCCTTCCCATTCCCATTCAGCCGCTACCGCATCTCGTGTGATGCCGGCCTCAGGCCCAGTGATCGAGCGCTCGCTGCCCAAAAGCCTGTTCAACAGCGTGGACTTGCCGGCATTTGGCCGCCCGGTAATGGCGATCGTCAAAGGCCGCTTGTAGGCCTCGGCTTCTTCATCGACATCGGGCAAGCGCGCCTCGTCGGGCGCGATCGCGATCAATGCCTCGTACAGTTCTGGCAGTCCCGTGCCATGGGCTGCCGACAAAGCCACCGGTTCGCCAAAGCCCAGACGCGACGCTTCATTGGTGGTGGTTTCCGAAGCGCGCGTGTCAGCTTTGTTGACCGCAAGGACAATCGGCTTGCCGCCGCGTCTCAAAAGGCTGGCCACTTCCTGGTCGAAAGGCGTGACCCCATCGCGGCCATCGATGACGAAGATCAGCGCATCGGCATTCTTGATGGCCTCCATTGTCTGCTTTTGAATGCGCGCACTGAGATCGTCGCCCTTCTCGTCGTCCAGACCGGCTGTATCCAGCACACGAAAGGCAAGGTCGAGAAGACGCGCTTCACCCTCGCGCCAGTCCCGCGTTACACCTGGCGTATCATCAACAATCGCCGCACGGCTACCCGTCAAACGGTTGTAAAGCGTCGACTTGCCCACATTGGGACGTCCGGCAATCGCAACCGTGAAGACCATAGCAGCATCAAGCAGATCGCGCGCTTACTTCAGCGCGGTCAAGGTCCCGTCGTCGGTGAGAATGTAAACCAAATTGTCGGCTACGACCGGCGCAATGAAAGCCTTGTCCGGAATGTCTACCTGGCCCAGCAATTCGCCGGTGTAAGGTGACATCGAAACCGCGTAGCCTTCAGATGATACGATCAAGAGCCGGTCCGAGACCAACACCGGACCCGACCACGACACCGCACCGCGGCGCGCCTTGACATCGCGATAGGCGTCGAGTTGTTTGATCCAGCGCACGCGCCCATCAGCCCGGCGAACGCACAACACCTGCGCATCATCTGTAATAACGTACAAATAGTCGCCTGCAACCCAAGGCCGTTGCGTCCCGCCAACGTCAATCGTCCACGCGCGCTCGCCGGTTCGGATGTCAATCGCGACCAGGCGTCCGGCGTGACTGTTGGCAAACACCATGCCGCGATCGACGACGGGGCGTCCGGAAATATCAGACAACGACGAAAGCGGTGTCAGGCCGCCGCTGCGCGCCAGCGTATCACTCCACGACGAACGACCATTGCGGGCATTGAGCGCGAACAATTCACCCGAGGTATAGGGAACAATAACGGTATCGCCCGATACGGCAACGCTGTTGGAACCGAGAATACCTGCAGATTCGGCAATGCCACGGTGATCCCACAACACGCGCCCGTCATCTGCGGCCAGCGCCAAAAGCTGATTTTCTTGTGTCGCAACAAAGACGCGACCGCCATTGACGACGGGTGCCGCACGAAACGGAACCGTCGCCATGCGGCGCCACAATTCTTTGCCGGTGTTGGCATCGAGGGCCGAGACAAAGCCAAAGCCTGTGGACACAAAAAGCTTGCCCGCGTCAAAAGCGACACCGCCGCCAAAACCTTCTTCCGAATCTTCATCTTCGGGCGTGAGATTGATTTCCCATAGCCTGTCGCCGCTCTTGGCATCATAGGCGGAAACTTGAACTTCGGAATCGAGAACGAATATTTTTCCGCCTGCAACCACCGGCGATGACGTCAGGCGCGTACTGGACGACGAACCCGCGCCAATGCTTCTGCTCCATATTTCGTTCAAACCGCCTGCAGCCGAGAGATGATGCATCGCATTGTCAGCGTAACCGCCAGGTTGCGGCCACTCGGCGTTGACGACGGGTTTGGGAAGCTTCACCGCTTCATTGGCAAGCTTGGGATCGGTTTCGACCGCTGCAGCCTTGGGCAGCACCGCGATTCGTTCGCCGCGAATATCTACTTTCGTGCCTGGCGTAATGAACTGATCAAGCGTTTCGCAGGCGCCAAGGGTCAGCGTGCTCGCAAGCAACAGGCTCGCGGCCGCCAATGTCGTCGGATTGGGGCGGAATGTCATCTCTGGTCTCGTTCGCTTGCGTTAGGGCCCTGGGGTCAGGGCGATGGGGGCTGCAGGGGATCTGGTAAAATTGGGGCGTCGGCTGGGCCTAACAGACCGCTCGGCGGTGCAGGTTCGGCCGGCAATAGCATTGAACCCGGTTGAGTCGATGGCGCAGACGCACCAGGCAGCTTCTTGAGATCGGCCAACGTCAATCCGCCTTCGATGAGCGCTTTCATTTCTGTCGCCCGGCGCTTGGTTGTGTCGGGTGCCGACGGTGTCTCATCAATCTGCGCATACAATTTCAACGCATCGTCTTTCTTGCCCGCTCGCCACGACGCATAAGCCTGCAGCTCCATCCCCATTACGCGCCAGGGACCACTACCGGTCGCGATCGAATCGATTCGCTTTTTTGTGTCGTCGAGTGAAGCGGTTTCAATCGTGAGCAAGCCGGAACGCAAAACGGCGTAATCACGAAACAGCGGGTCAGATGTTGAGCGCGCGATTTCGTCGTAGAGTTTCAGCGCCGCTTTCTGCTCTCCCAATTCGACTCGCAATGCTGCTTCTTGAAATTTCGCCAATAATGCATAGCCGCTGGTGCCGTCCGCACTCACCTTCGCAAGACGCTCAGCCGATCCCTTCTTGTCGTCGCCATCAAGCAGAGCCAGGGCTGCATCGAATCCGCGCGATGAGGCGCTGACCTGCTGCGTATTCCAGTACGTCCAGCCTTGATATCCGGCTACGGACAGAATCAGCGCCAGCGCTCCGCCGATTGCCGGAATGCGGTACTTGGCCCAGAGTTTCGCCATTTGCTCGCGGCGATATTCTTCTTCAACTTCTTGGAATACATCGCTCACGCAGGTTTTTTTACCGCTCTAAATCGACTGGTACGAAAATGAGGGCCGGACATTAGCCATGTAAACCCGGCGCTGCAATCGGAAGACAAACGATTCCCGCGCATTCCGAAAATATAGCCGAATCGCTCATTAACTTGTAATTTACACGTTTCTGCGTGTAAATAACACGTCTCAGGAAGCGGGTTCATTGCTCGACAACTGGAATCCGCTTAAAATCGAGCCTCACCCACTACCACTAGCTGCGACTCTAGGGCAACAGCCACTGCATGTGTGTCTTTGATGCAAGGGTTCTATAATCTTTGTCCCAGACAATTGCTCTTCACCAAGACTAGACCATAGTACGGGTACACGAAGCAGGTAACCGGCAGAACGGGTTAGCGAATCGTGTGGTGAAAACAGGTTAGCGGGGAAAGCACGATGAAGCGTGCACTGACCATTTTAGCGGTGACTGCGGCGGGTGCCCTTGGGGCATCTGCGTCTGCGCGCGCCGATGAAGAGGTCAAGGCTGATCGTATTCTCAATTCAATATACAACAGCCTGGGCATGGCTGAAGCCGCTCCGGAAATTGAAACCAGCCGCAACGGCTTCTTCGTTGGCGTGCATTCCGGGCTTGGCGCTGAGAGCGGACTGTCGCCGGCTGCAGCAGGCATGTCGATCCCGCTTGATATCAATGACCGCGCCGATTCGATTACGGCCAACGGTTATTACGTCTACACAACCGATTGGTCGCTTGGAACGTATGTCGGCGGCGGCTTTGGCAAATTCAATCTGAGCGACGATCCGCTTTTGAACCCGGCACTGCCGCGCGGCCATCTGGCAGTGCAGGGCATGGCAGGACTGACCTATTCGTTCACGCCGTCGATGGTTCTGGGGCTGGAGTATCGCTTCTCCGAATCGGTGCAGAACAATAATTTCTCGTCGACGACATTGCCGCCAGGCGAGCAAGACCAGAGCGTGACATTGCGCTTCGACTTCCTGCTGAACTAATTTTGGTTTACGCAATTATCCTGCGTGCTATCCGCCACAAGAAAAGCAGCGCCACGATGGTAAGCCCATAGCTGAACGCTAGCGCCAGCTCACGCCCCAGCTGCAATACGACCGCCGCGTTGGTAGCGCCGACAAAAATTGCGGTGCCGCCACCCGCGAAAATCAGAGCAAAGAGCGGGTAAGCGACAATGAACGGGATCGATTGACGCTTGATCTGAACCACGCGCAAGGCCAGGTACAATGCCAGCACGCCGACTGCGACCCATATGAAATCCGTCATCGCCGCACGGCACCCAATCAATTCATGTTAGATTTCTTGACCACACCGGTGCCCAGCGGCAGCTCGATGAGTGTGCCGTCGCGTGACATCATCCAGTCGCCATCGCGGGCATCGTCAACGCCGCGCGTAAATATGCGCTCGGCGACAATGTTCACGACAGGCGGCGTGTAGTGGTACAGCACCAACAGCTTCACCCCTGCGCCATTGGCCAG
>JANOFD010000545.1:0-3857 GCA_031413455.1 Rhodobiaceae bacterium | reverse complement strand
CGCCGCGTCGCGATCGTCGCGCACAGCATGGGGGGGCTCGTCGCGCGCGCTTTCCTGCGCAGGCACGGCAACGACTGCGTGAGCCGCGTGATCACGATCGGCTCGCCGCACGCCGGCAGCGTTCACGCGTGGATGTTCCCCGGGCGCTCGCTCGCCCAGCTGAGGCCGCGAAACGCCTGGCTCGCCGAACTCTCTCGCAGCGGGACCGCAGGCGTGTCGTTCGTGTCGCTGTGGTCATGGCACGACTCGATGGTCGCGCCCCAGACCTCCGCGCGCCTGCCGGACTGCGATAACGTCGCGCTCGCGGGCATCGGCCACAACGCACTGCTCGCCGATCCCGACGTCGCGCGGCTGGTCGCCGCGGAGCTCGCGAAGGATCGCGGTTGAGCGCCCGGTCCTCGCGTGGGTGCTGCAGACGCAGGTCGCGCCCTGGCGCGCCAAGCGGATCGGTGAATCGCGCGACCGGCCGCGGAGGGCGGGCGCGCGAACGAGAGGAGTCGCGCGGGTCGTCGGCGCGTCCGCCGCCGGTGCGCAAAGGATCTGCGGACAGCCCGGCGCGTCGAGACCCTCAGCGAAACATCTCGTCCGCCCGCATCATCACTCCCGCGGGAAGCGCGATGCCAATCGTGCGGGCGGTGTTCGCGTTGATCACCAGCTCGAAACGCGTCGGTTGTTCGATCGGCAGGTCACCTGGTCTCGCGCCGCGCAGGATCCGGTCGACGAAGGTTGCCACCCGGTGCGCGCCATCGTCGACGGATGGACCGTAGGACAGCAGCGCGCCGTCGCGAACCATGTCGCGCGACTCGACGAAGGTCGGGATGCCGTGGCGCGCCGCGAACTCGAAGACACGCTGCCGGTGGTTCACCGTAAGCGCGTCCGCCACGACCAGCAACGCGTCCGGGCGCTCGCGCACAAGCGCCGAGAACGCTGCGTCGAAGTCGTCCGGCCCGCGCACCGCGTGAGGTAGCGTCGTGACGCGAAGCGCGCTCGCGACTTTCTCGATCTCCCGGTATTGGTGCGTCATCGCGCGATTGCCGGCATTCCACAGAACGCCGACGCGCGTTGCGCGTGGCAGGATCTCCTTGAGGAGCTCCAGCCGCTTGGCGCTCAACTCCGTCGACCGTTCGTTGTAGCCGGTCAGGTTGCCGCCCGGGCGACCGAGGCTCGCGACCAGTCCCGTGCCCGCAGGGTCGCCCGCGCCGAACACGACGATTGGCGTGCTCGAGGTGGAGGCGCGCAGCGCTTCTGCACCTGAACGACTTGATTGCCATGCAGCAAAGTTAGTAACTGAGCGCACTAATGACGTCAAGCGTTATTATCAGGTTCGGGACTTTCCAGCACTCAGAATAACCACCCGCGTGTCGCCATAGGCGCGCTCATCGTGCGCGTCGAACCCCTCAGGCACAGCGAACGTCTCGTCCGCCGCCATCTCCGCGACCACGAGACATGAGGATGCAAACCACGCCCCATCACGCGCGCTGACCAATGCTTGCGCCACCAGATCGCGGCGATAAGGCGGGTCCAGAAACACCAAGTCAAACGGCCCACCGGCATTAGGTGGCATCGGCCCGAGCGCCGTCGCATCGCGCCGCCAGATCTTGGAGGCGCCCGTCGCTTGTGCGGCCTCGACATTCGTCCGGATCAACCCCCGGCTTTCCGGATGATCATCGACAAACATCACATAGCGCGCGCCGCGCGACAAAGCCTCAAGCCCCAGCGCCCCCGTTCCCGCAAACAAATCGAGCACCCGCGCCCCGTCCAAACCGAACCCAATACCGAAATCATTATGAGCGAGCACATTAAAAATCGCCTCACGCACCCGGTCAGACGTCGGCCGCACCCGGCTGTCTTTCGGGGCCGCCAGCGTCAGTCCGCGATGTTTGCCACCTACAATGCGCATCGCTCAGCTTTTCATTGTCCCCAACTGCTCGCGCATCACCTTCGCCAGTACCTCGTCGACCTGGCCCTCTTTGAGCAGCCCCAGATGAAACGGCCCGAACGAGACGCGGATCAGGCGGTTCACCTTGACCCCGACATGCTCCATCAACTTGCGCACCTCGCGATTCTTGCCTTCCTTTAAAGCAATCGTCGCCCACGCGTTGCCGCCCTGCTGGCGCTCCATCGTGGCCTCGACAGGCCCATAGTTGACACCCTCGATCACAACGCCCTTCTGCAGCCGGTCGAGATCGTTTTGCATCAATTTGCCAAACACCCGCACCCGGTAGCGCCGAAGCCAGCCATTGGCCGGCAGCTCCAGCCGTCGCGCCAACTCGCCGTCATTGGTCAGCAGCAACAGCCCTTCCGAATTGTAGTCGAGCCGCCCAACCGAAATCACCCGCGGCATCGAAGCAGGCAATTTTTCGAACACAGTCTCGCGATCTTTTTCATCACGGTGGGTCGTCATCAGACCCTTGGGCTTGTGATAGCGCCACAGCCTCGTGCGCTCGGCCGCTTTGACAGGCTTGCCGTCGACCGAGATTCTGGCGCCCGCCTTGACCTTGAAGGCCGGCGTGTCCAGCTTCTTGCCATCGACAATCACCCTTCCCTCAGAGATCAGCTTCTCTGCGTCGCGTCGCGAGCACACGCCCGCGCGCGCCAGTACCTTGGCAATCCTGTCTCCGTCCTGATTTTCGCTCTCGCCCATGTTCTGGGTTGTACCAGAGCCTCCCGCAAGGCATACGGAAATGATGACGCAAGCCGACGAGCACTGGATGAGCGTGGCCCTCGCCGAAGCCGAGGCCGCAGCCGCGCGCGGCGAGGTTCCGGTGGGCGCGGTCCTGATTGGCCCAACCCCAGGCGAGTTGCTGGCATCGGCTGGCAATACGATAGTCGAAACCAACGACCCGACGGCTCACGCCGAAATTCTGGTCATCCGCGCCGCAGCCGCGCGCCTGGGCAATGAGCGCCTGACCGGCTCAACCCTTTATGTCACGCTGGAACCCTGCGCCATGTGTGCCGGGGCAATCGCCATGGCGCGCATTTCCAGGGTGGTGTACGCGGCAGCCGACCCAAAGGGCGGAGCCATCGCCCACGGGCCTCGGTTTTTTGAGCAACCGACCTGCCACCATCGCCCGGTTGTGGACACTTTGCCCGGCGACGCCGAAGCCAAGGCTTCCAGCCTTCTCAAAGAGTTTTTCCGGGCCCGTCGTTGATCTGGGTCCTAGTAGCACGAACAGCGCCGCGCTAAGGTCAGCGCCATAACTATTCAATACTAGGAGGAAGACCGATGAACTTTGAATACACCCCCAGATCGAAGGAATGGATCCGCCGCGTCAGCGAATTTATGGATCGCAATGTCAGACCGGCCGAAAAAACCTACAACGACCAGATGGCCGAAGCACGCGCCAAAGGCAATCCCTGGATCGTCGTGCCCGTCGTCGAAGAACTGAAGGCCAAGGCGAAGTCGCAGGGCCTTTGGAACATGTTCATGAACGAAAGCGAGCATGGCGCGGGGCTCACAAACCTCGAATACGCCCCGCTGGCCGAAATGATGGGCCGCGTCGGCTTCGCCTCCGAAGTGTTCAACTGCTCGGCGCCCGACACCGGCAACATGGAAGTGCTTGAGCGTTACGGCACCGATGCGCACAAGGCGAAATGGCTGAAGCCGCTGCTCGCCGGCGAAATCCGTTCGGCCTTCATCATGACCGAGCCCGAAGTCGCCTCGTCCGACGCTTCCAACATCCGCACGCGCATCGAGCGCAAGGGCGATCACTACATCGTCAACGGCCGCAAGTGGTGGTCGTCAGGCATGGGCGATCCGCGCTGCAAGATCATGATCGTCATGGGCAAGACCGATCCCGACACCGACAAATATCGCCAGCAATCGCAAATTCTCGTCGAAACCGACGCGCCCGGCG
>JANOFD010000544.1:0-1973 GCA_031413455.1 Rhodobiaceae bacterium | reverse complement strand
ATGGGCTGGTTCATGGCGCCTGTGGAACCAGCGGGTCAACCAGCCGCCGCGCAATGATCTCGTGTCAATGCTGGCGCACGGCGAAGCGACTCGCAACATGACACCAGATGAATTCATGGGCAACCTGATCTTGCTGATCGTCGGTGGCAACGACACGACACGCAATTCAATGACTGGTGGTCTGCTGGCGCTGTCCCAGAATCCGGATCAGTTCGACAAGCTGCGGGCCAATCCGGCGCTGATCTCGAGCATGGTTCCGGAGATCATCCGCTGGCAAACGCCCCTGGCGCACATGCGCCGTACAGCGGTGAAGGACACCGAAGTCGGCGGCAAACTGATTCGCAAGGGCGAGAAGGTGGTCATGTGGTATTTGTCGGGCAATCGCGACGAAGAGGCGATCCCCAACGCCAACGACTTCATCATCGATCGCCCGCGCGCCCGCCAGCATTTGTCATTCGGATTCGGCATCCACCGCTGCGTCGGTAATAGGCTCGCCGAACTGCAGCTGAAGATCGTCTGGGAAGAACTCCTCAAGCGCGACATCATCCCCGAAGTGATGGCCCCGCCCGAGCGCGTCTATTCCAGCTTCGTCAAAGGCTACGCCACGCTGCCGGTGCGCATCGCGTCCTAAAGCAAACGCCGGTCATCCCGTGTGCAATGCAGCACCCTTGTGATGCGTTGCTGACACGGGGCCCACCCGGGGTTCAGCGTCTAAAAGTAATCTCAGTTTGCAACCGAACTCAACACCGAGGAGCGCAAACGGTCATAGTCACGCTCGCCGTGACGGGCAAGTTCAACCAGATGGCGTGCCAGCTTTGCACGCGTATCTTTCGGCAACGGTGGCGCCAGATCGCCGCGGCGCTGCTCCAATTGCTGCACGACGTCGTCAAACGCTTCGCGGATCGTGCGCACCACGATCGGTTGCAGTGGATTGAATGAGGTGATTGAAGGATTATGCATCGAAAGACTCCCGCCAAGGTGCAGGGCTGAACGCCTGCTTCATATTTCATTAAGAAAAACATCCCCCTTGCCGGAAGACCGCCATTTAAATCAAACTACGCGCTAATCGTTGAGTTTGCGTTCACGAACCACGCCAAGGGGGAAATCATGCCGGTCCGCACCGACATCGAAATCGCACGCGAAGCCCAAGCCGCACCGGTCGCCGACATCGGCCGCAAAATCGACATTCCAGCCCACGCGCTCCTCCACTATGGCCCCGCAAAAGCCAAGCTGGCCTTCGAATTCATCGACAGTCTGAAAGACCGGAACAACGGCAAACTGATCCTGGTCACCGCCATCACCCCGACCCCGGCGGGCGAAGGCAAGACCACCACCACGGTCGGCCTGGTCGATGCGCTCAACCGCATCGGCAAACGCGCCATGGGCTGCATCAGGGAGCCATCGCTTGGCCCCTGCTTCGGCATGAAGGGCGGCGCTGCCGGCGGCGGCTATACCCAGGTCGTGCCGATGGAAGACATCAATCTTCACTTCACCGGCGACTTCCATGCCATCACCACCGCCAACAATTTGCTCGCCGCCATGATCGACAACCACATCTATTGGGGCAAGGAACCGGCCATCGATCCGCGCCGCGTCTTCTGGCACCGCGTCATGGACATCAACGACCGCGCGCTGCGCCAGATCGTAAGCTCCTTGGGCGGTGTCCCCAATGGCTACCCGCGCGAGGACGGCTTTGACATCACGGCCGCCTCCGAAGTGATGGCGATCTTCTGCCTGGCGCGCGACTTGAAAGACCTCGAGCGCCGCCTGGCCAACATCGTCGTCGGCCAAACCCGTGACCGCCGCAACGTCACCGCCAAAGACATCGGCGCGCACGGCGCCATGACGGTGCTCCTGAAAGACGCGCTGATGCCCAATCTGGTGCAGACGCTGGAAAACAATCCGGTGTTCGTCCACGGCGGCCCCTTCGGCAACATCGCCCACGGCTGCAACTCGGTGCTCGCGACAACGAC
>JANOFD010000543.1:0-3652 GCA_031413455.1 Rhodobiaceae bacterium | reverse complement strand
TATTCGTCATAGATATAGTCGCTGGTTGAAAATATGAAATCCTGGAAGAAGCGCTCGCCGTCAACCCAGCTGCCACCGCCTTCAAAGGCTAAGTAGGTGCCACGCAGTTCGGCGGCGTTTGCTGTTGCACTCAGCGCTACCAGCGCCGCGCCGGTGAGTAATGTTGCCTTCAATGTCATGGCTCTGCTCCAATCGCATATTCATTTTTGTTTTCGCCTTGTTAGGCTTAAGGGCGGGTAAACGGCGGCGGGGGAATTCTTCCGTGTACGGAAAAAAATCCAAGCGACGGCAAAGTCGCAACGGCTGCGCGCAAATGAAAAGGGCGGCCTATCTGGGCCGCCCCGGTCACCACGCTAGGTGTTTGTAGAAAAGCTAGTTCAGGTCGATGGTGGCGCGACGGTTTTGCGGTTCCTTGACGCCGTCGCCAGTTTGAACCATCAGTTCGGTTTCGCCGCGTCCGCCGGTCGAGATGGCGTTGTCGGCAATGCCGTTGGAAACCAATCCGCTTTTCACGGCTGCCGAACGGCGCATTGACAGACGAATGTTGTATTCGTTGGAACCCACGGTGTCGGTGTGGCCTACAACGCTGATTGAAGCTGAGCCGAACTCCTTGGCGGCAGCTGCTGCTTCGGCCACGACTTGGGCTGCTTCAGCCGTCAGGTTCGACTTGTTAAAGCCGAAGAAGACGATGAACTGCTTTGGCGATCCGCGTGGTGTGTCGACGTGGCGCGGTGGCGGTGCGGCGCCATCACGTTGCAAGTCGAAGCGGATACCAAGCATGACGGCGTGGTCGGTTTTCTCGAGTTCATATGAAAACACCGGGTCGATGTAGTCGACGAAATCCGGTGAATCCATGAACATGTAGTGATAGTCGAGATACAACTTCCAGCGTTCAGCGAATTGATAGCCAACTTGTGCAATCAACTGACCGGCGAGGACGTAGTCGTCGAGATCCGCGGAATGGAACCCAACTGAGCCCGAGTCATATTTCTGCAGAACAACTAAGTTGCCACCGACGCCAGCGCCGACCGTTGCTTCCCAATTGCCGCCGAGCGGGATGTCATACAGCACGTTGACCATCTGGGAGAGTTCCCAGAGTTCTGCGCTTGTTGTATTGCCGCAGCTGCCACTGCTGGTGCAGTAGGTGTTTCCGTCGTTGTCCCGATAGGCGACTTCGAATTCAGCGCGCCAATTGCGGCCGAAATCGTAGCCGATGGCGCCCGAAACGACGTAGCCATCTTCCCAGCTATTGTCAAAGAATGTGGTTACGACGCCAGATGATTTTTCGTCAATCCGTGAATCTTCAACATGGTTCCAGCCGGCGGCCATGCTCATGTACCAGCCTGTTGGTGTGCTTATTTCCGCTTGTGCGGTGCCTACAGTGGCGAGTGCTGCCACTGTTCCCAGCATTAGATGTTTCAAACGCATAAAGTCTCCTCCTTCGCGTGGTTAGTCACGAATGAAGGAAATTGCTTAACCAGAAGTTACCAATCCAAACTGTCCCCGAACGCTGTGGTTGAATAGCCACAATAGAGAAGGGCGGTTCCGCCGGAACCGCCCCTTACACCACACGGAGGTTAGTTTCGCAGGCTAGTTCAAGTCGATTGTCGCCCGGCGATTCTGCGGTTCCTTCACGCCGTCGCCGTCGCCGGTTTGAACCATCAGTTCGGTTTCGCCGCGTCCGCCGGTCGAGATGGCGTTGTCGGCGATGCCGTTAGAAACCAATCCGCTTTTTACGGCATCTGACCGCCGCATCGACAGGCGAATGTTGTATTCATTCGAACCCACGGTGTCGGTGTGGCCAACAACGCTGATTGAGGCCGAGCCGAACTCCTTGGCGGCAGCTGCTGCTTCGGCGACAACCTGGGCTGCTTCAGCCGTCAGGTTCGACTTGTTAAAGCCGAAGAAGACGATGAACTGCTTTGGCGATCCGCGAGGCGTGTCGGCCCGCGGTGGCGGTGCGGCGCCATCGCGTTGCAAGTCGAACCGGATACCGAGCATGACGGCGTGGTCCGTTTTTTCAATGACCCAGCGTTCTTGATCTTCTGGGTTGATGACGTTTGGCTCGTCCATGAACATGTAGTGGTAGTCGGCGAATAGCTGCCAGCGCTCGGACAGACGATATGCGATTTGAGCGATGAGCTGACCGGCAAGGACGTAATCGTCAGTTTGAACGCCCCAATTGTCGCTTTCGAACTCCGAGTGTTTCGGAGTGAAAACGACTAAATTTCCACCAATTCCGGCGCCGACGGCGGCTTCCCAGTTTCCACCAAGCGGGAAGTCGTACATAACGTTGACCATTTGGGACAGTTCCCAGATATCGGAGTCACCGTCGTTGAAGCAGGTGTCTGTGTAGGACGGGCAGAAATGGTCGGTGTTATTTTGTCGGTATGCCACCTCTAATTCGACGCGCCAATTCTTGCCGAAGTCATAGCCGATGGTACCCGCGACAACCCAACCGCTTTCCCAGTCAAAGGCGTTCGTCGTTGATAATGAGCCGCCAGATGAAAATTCGTCGATATTGCCATCGTCGATCCAGTTGGCACCGGCGGCCATGCTCATGTACCAGCCTGTTGGTGTGGTGTATTCCGCCTGCGCGGTGCTGACGGTGGCAAGAGCTGCCACTGTTCCCAGCAATAGGTGTTTCAAACGCATTGAGTCTCCCTCCATCTCGTGGTGTGACACGGATGAAGGATTGTGGTTAACAAGTGGTTAATTGGCTAGGATGTGAGTCCTGTTTGCCACTACATGTTGTGTTCTTATGGCAACAGATTTGATGGTCTTGCGCCAATCCAATGCAAAAAGGGCGGACCTTTCGGGCCGCCCTTCATACACTGCAGTGTTTCGACTGCTTAGTTCAGGTTGATCGTCGCGCGGCGATTCTGTGGTTCTTTCACGCGGTCGCCGGTTTGGACCATCAGCTCGGTTTCACCCTTGCCTGAGGTCGAGATCGCGCCATCCGAAACGCCCTTGCCAACAAGGTTGGATTTGGTGGCGTTCGCACGGCATTCGGAAAGTTTCTGGTTGTAGGCGTTCGAGCCCGAGGTGTCGGTGTGGCCGACGATACGGACGGATGCGCCGCCGCCAGACTTCGCCGACGAAGCCGCTTCGCTCAATACGGCATCAGCTTCGGCGGTGATGTTGCACTTGTTGAAGCCGAAGAAAATGATGAACTGCTTTGGCTTCGGCGCTTCCACGACATCTGGCGGAATGATGACAACCGGCGGTTCGTCGTAGCCATAACGGAAGCCAACGGTGATCGTGTGCTTCTCGAGGTCCATTTCGCGTACGATCGGCGCCACGCTCGCCTGGAGTTCGGCTTGATTTACCCAGAGATAACGATAGTTCAGCATCAGGTCCCAATGCTGGTTCACGCGATAGGTGAAACCGGCGAGAGCTTGAGCTGCGAAGACTTTGTCGTTGCTGTCGGTGCCGTCGGCGGCCGTGAAGCGCGGATTGTCAATGCCGATACCGGCGCCGACCGCGAGGCCCCATTTGTCGGAGCCCATTTTGATGTCGTAGACGGCGTTGACCATGCCGGTCCATTCTTTCAGACGGATGTCGTCCTCGAATGTGGTGCACGTCGATAAGCAGATTACACTTGTCTGGGTGCCGTCGTTCGAACGATAGCCAACTTCACCTTCCATGCGCC
>JANOFD010000542.1:0-1376 GCA_031413455.1 Rhodobiaceae bacterium | reverse complement strand
ACGACGACATCGTGACCGATCCAAACGGCAAGCCGGTGGCATCCAATCCAAAAAATTCCCCCCCATGTACATTCCCTTCACTTGCCCGCACTGCGGCTCGTTCACCGAAGTCGAGGCCCAATTCGCCCCTGCGCTACCTATCATTTCCAGCCTTCGGTCTCCTGCGCCGCAGCTTCGAGGAAGCTCTCGACGTCAGTTTCGGGGCCGCGCGCGACGGACAGCGACTGGCGCCGGCATTCGGCGGCGAACTTCGGCGAGCGCGTATCGGGCACCCAGACCTGGACCGGGCGGAACCCCTGGGCTCGCATCCTTGCGCGGTAACGGCTGGAGGTTTCCCGCGCCGTATTGCGTCTGGGTTGCATTGACATCCCCTTGAAATTGAAATCGTAGTTATCTTACATGTAACCATGCAGGTAATCAGGGTCGCGCGCGGCCATGAAAAGAGGGTGTGGATTGGCATATGCTTCGACATATGCCACAATACATCAATCGGCATAAGCTCTTGGGAGATTCCTATGGATTCCGAACGTCACGTCCGCCTGTTCAGGAACGGCCGTAACCAGGCCCTGCGCATTCCGCGCGAATTCGAATTGCCGGGCGATGAAGCGGTCGTCCGCAAGGACGGCAACCGGCTGATCGTCGAACCGGTGAAGAAGCGCGGGCTGCTCGCGTTGCTGGCCACTTGGGAGCCGCTGGATGAAGAGTTTCCGGAAATCGGAGATTTGCCGCTCGACGAGGTGAATCTTTGAAATGGATTCGCTCCGGTACCTGCTGGACACCAACGCGCTGTCCGAAGTGGTCAAGCAACCGGCGGGCGTAGTCGCGCGCCGCATCGCCGCTGCGGGCGAGGACAGGATCTGCACCAGCATCGTGGTGGCCTGCGAGCTGCGTTATGGGGCGATGAGAAAAGGCTCGCCGGTCTTGAACGGAAAAATCGAACAGCTGCTCTCCGGCGTCGAGATACTGCCGCTCGATGAAGGCGTCGATCGCCGCTATGCGGATCTGCGCATGCGGCTCGAACAGGCCGGACAGCCGATCAGTGCGCACGACATGCTGATCGCCGCGCATGCGCTGACGCTCGGTCTCACAATGGTGACGGCGAATGTGCGCGAGTTTCGCCGCGTGCCCGGGCTTGCGGTCGAGAACTGGCTCGAACCCTGATTCGACCGCGCCTCACGGCAACGGTCCCATCCTGAAGCCGCGTCGACAGCCATACTATTCTTGATTATGATATGGACTACGAATAGAAGCGTATATGGGCATCGTATATGGGCATCGCCGAGCGCTATGGGGGCGCAATGAAGACCACGATTGAAATTGACCGTACTTTGCTGAAGAAGGTGCAGAAGGCGCTGAAAACCACAACCATCAAGGAA
>JANOFD010000541.1:0-2437 GCA_031413455.1 Rhodobiaceae bacterium | reverse complement strand
GCGGCAACGAAGCCCGCCCCCAACCCAAGCACGGCGAATTCCATCAAATAGGTGGTCATTACCTGGCCTTTTGTTGCGCCCAAAACCTTGAGCACGACGGCATCGAACAGCCGATGACGGTGTCCCGCCGCAAGGGCGCCGGCGAGCACCAGCAGACCGGTCAACAGGGTGACAAGGCTTGCGGCACGGACGCCACTGGCCAGTTGCTGGACGAGTTCGCTTGCCGTCTCGAGCGCTTCGCGGACGCGGATGACCGACACGTTTGAGAACGCCTGCGACACGGCACGTTCGACGTCGTCCTCATGTTCCCGCGTGACGCGGGCGGTGGCCAAATGCGCATGCGGCGCCTTTTCCAGCACACCGGGGGAGACGATCATGATGAAGTTCATTCGCGCACTCGAAAAATCGACGCGCCTTGTGTTGGCGATTTTCAACGTGAACTCGCGGCCAAGTATGTTCACCGTCATCGTGTCGCCTACGTCCAGGTTCATTCCCGCGGCTAGATTGGCGTCGAATGAGACAAGTGGCGGGCCCTTGTAGTTTTTCGGCCACCACGAGCCTTTGACAACTTGATCGCGCGCGCCTGGAGGGTTGCCGTACGTCAGGCCCCGATCCCCATTCAATGCCCATTTTGCTTCACGCGCGACGACGGCTTTTTCGGCTGTTACGTCTTTGAGCTTGACGATGCGGCCGCGGATCATTGGCACGACGGTCAGCTCCGAAACGCCCTTTTGCCCGTTCATTGTTTTTCTGAACTTTTCAACTTGATTCGTCTGAATGTCGACAAAGAAGAAACTTGGCGCTTCGGCCGGGGTTTCTTCATTGATGACGCGGCGAATGTTGGCATCGATCAGTGCAATCGCTGCAAGCAAGGTCAACCCCAGTCCCAGGGACAAAATGACGGCGGGTGTTGGTGCACCTGGGCGATAGATATTGGACAGCGCGAGGCGCGCCATCATGAATTTAGGACGAGGTACGTGACGCGCTATCCACATCAAAGCCCAACCCGTTCCACGCAATATGGCGAACGCGGCAACCGCGCCCAGCGCGAAGCCTGCGGCCAACTCGATGTTGGGGGTGAGGAGGACGGCCATCGCTGCCAAAAGGGTGAGCGCGAAAACGGTAGCAACGACATAAGGCCAGGCGGGCCAGTTGCGAGACGGTGTGACAAGGTCGCGAAACATCACCGCTGGAGAAATTTCCTTGGCGCGGGCCAATGGCCAAATTGCAAAAGCCAACGCGGTGAGCAAACCGAACGAGGCCGCCGATATTAGCGGCGTCATGTAGATGTCGAACTCTGCACGGAATGGCAAAGCTCCGCTCAGCAGCCATCCGATCAAAAAGGGCAGTGCGATGCCGAGCACCAACCCGATAACGACACCGTAGACAGCGAGTGTCATGACTTCGCAGAGGAACATGAAGAAGATGAAACGCCCACTGGCACCAATACATTTTAGCGTGGCGATGTCGTCGCGCCTTCGATCAAGATAGGCTTTTACCGCACTGCCAACGCCGACGCCGCCAACCACCAGAGCTGTCAGCCCGACAAGCGTCAAGAAAGCGCCGACCTGTTCAATGAAACGGCGCACGCCCAACGCCGCATTCCACCGGTCGCGGACCTGCCAGCCTTTTTCGGCAAATCTGTCGCTGGTCAGCTTGACGAAATCTGCCACACCCTGGCGGGAAGTCGCGTCCGGCGGCAGCGCCACACGATACGAGAAGTTGATCAGACTTCCCGGTTGTATGAGCCCCGTTGCCCTGAGGGCAAACTCGGACATCAAAACGCGTGGACCGACTGAAAATCCACCTGCGACGCGATCTGGCTCTTGGCGAACAAGCGCACGCAACGAAAATAATGCATTTCCAATCTTGACGACAGCGCCGCGTTTTACGCCCAGCTTTGTCAATAGCCTTTCGTCAACGGCGGCGCCAAAAACGCCCTCGCGATTGGCGAACAGTTCGCTCAAGGGCTGGCGCGGTGAAACGTCGGCGACGCCATAGAGCGGATAGAACCGGTCGACGGCTTTGAGTTCGACAATCGAGCGCGCATCCTGACCCGGCACAGTTGCCATGGCGCGTGTCTCGGCAATCATCGAAACACGGCCATGGGCCTTCAACCAACCAAGTTCTTTGTCGCCAATTTCGCGCTGGGTGACGCGCACTTCAGCGTCGCCGCCAAGCAAGCGTTGGCCCTCGACCGACAGGCCTTGCAAGAGCGCTTCTGAAAGCGAGCCGACGCTGGCGATCGACGCCACCCCTAGAATCAAGCACGCCAGAAAAATACGGAACCCCGACAGACCCTGGCGCAATTCGCGGCGGGCGAGCATCAATGCAACTTGAGCCTGCTTGATCATTCGGCGACAGCGGCCACTGGCAGTGCAACTGGTTGTCCGGAAGCTTCGGTGACGACGGTTTCGCCCTGCGGCACCTGAGGTGG
>JANOFD010000540.1:0-3524 GCA_031413455.1 Rhodobiaceae bacterium | reverse complement strand
CGAATATAGCCGTCGGCGTCCATATCGACCTGACCCTTGAAGAGTTCGGTTGCCGGGACATGTCCGATGGCGACAAAGAGGCCGTCGGCTGCGAGCTCGCTTGTTGCACCGCTTTTGGTGTTGCGCAGGCGGACGGCGGTGACGGATTTGGGGTTCGTGGTGCCCAGCACCTCGTCGATGCCTGAATCCCAGATGACTTTGATTTTGGGATGCGCGAACAAGCGTTTCTGCATCATTTTCTCGGCGCGCAGGCTGTCGCGGCGATGGATGAGGGTGACGCTGTTGGCGAAGTTTGTGAGGAACAAGGCCTCCTCGACAGCGGTGTTGCCGCCGCCGACGATGGCGACGTCTTTGCCGCGATAGAAAAACCCGTCGCAGGTGGCGCAAGCGGATACGCCGTGGCCCTTGAAGAGTTCTTCGGACGGAATACCTAGCCAACGCGCCTGGGCGCCGGTGGCGATTACCAACACGTCGCAGGTGTAGGCCGTGCCGCTGTCGCCGGTGAGACGGAAGGGGCGGGTTTTCAAGTCGGCACTTTCGATGATGTCTTCGACGATTTTTGTGCCGACGTGCTCGGCCTGCGCCTTCATCTGATCCATCAGCCATGGACCCTGAATGGTTTCGGCAAAGCCCGGATAGTTTTCGACATCGGTGGTGATGGTCATTTGACCGCCGGGCTGAATGCCGGCAACGAGCACCGGTTCCAGCATGGCGCGCGCAGCATAAATGGCAGCGGTATAGCCGGCGGGGCCTGAGCCCAGGATCAGTAGCTTGGCGTGAAGTGTTTCGGTCATGCGTGGTCCTTGTCCGGGCGGTAGTCGTAACATAGGAAATTTTGCTGGCTGCTCACAAGTCTTGTGCGCACGCTCACAAAGGGGTGAGGTTTAGTTTTTGACGGGTTATTGCAGCTATTTTGGCTGTTTCATTGAGTGGTTGATAGGTCCAGCTTTCGATCTTGCCGGTGAATGGGCGGGTGATGCCCAGGTCTTTCAGGCGCAGGTGGAGTGCTTCGAACTTTGGGTTCGTGGTTGGCAGGTTCACGACGTAAACAGGCTTGCCGGTGCTAGCGGCTTCAACGGCCATGTTGGTTGAGTCCGATGTGACCAGAATTGCATCGGCCAGAGCCAGAATTCCCAAGTAAGGATTTTCCCCCGCGCCATCCCAAACGAACGCCGAAGGTTGCGAAAGGGCTTGGCGGATGATTTGCGTTTGCGTGTCGCCGGTGCGGCGCGATGTGGTTGCCATGATGGCGAAGCCGCTCTTGGCCAACTCTTTGAGTTGGTTTGCTAACCGCTTGGCATCTTCGACGGTGAAGTGATGAGACTTTGATTTGCCGCCAATCAAAACGGCGACACGGGGCGTTGGCAGATGCTGAAAGCGCGCGGCCCACGCGCGGCCAGCTTCTTCCAGTTTCGCGCGCGTGATGTGATTGGGGCTGCCGACAATTGGCAAGACGTTGGCGCCCACAAGTTCGTCATGTTCGGGCGGGATTACGAGGTCGAAATATGACGGCGAGATTTTGGGGTCCTGCAACTGCACGGTAAACGTCGCGCCCTTTGAGCGGCGCTTGATCTCAAGCATGAAGGGGATGGCGCGCCAGCCGCAGCCGATGGCAAGGGCTGGCCATGGCGGTTCGAAGCTTGCGCTGTCTTGTCCGAGGGCACGCAGGGGTATGGGCCACAGTGTGACGGGTAAAAGCGTCCAGGGCAGGCGGGGGTGGACAGTCTTGAGTTCAAGCGGCAGTCCCACCGCTTCAGCCAAGCCGCGCGCCTGGTTCAGGATGCCCGTACGACCATCGGTTATGACCCAAGTTACGGCTTTTGGCCCTAAATCATTCACAGAATTGCGTCATCCTGTAATTTTATTGCTGAAATTGGTCTTGGCCCGCGTTAGAACGGCGGGACGAAATAATCTTACTCGATCTGGAAGCGAGCATGCAGCGAAACAAACTTGACGGGATTGACCGTCGTATTCTCCATGAACTTCAGGCCGAGGGGCGTATCACAAACGTCGAGCTTTCACAGCGCGCCAAGATCTCAGCGCCGCCTTGTTTACGGCGGGTGAGGGCGCTTGAGCAAGATGGCTATATTCGCGGCTATCACGCCGACCTTGACCCCAAGGCCTTGGGCTTTGAGGTGACGGCGTTTGCCTTTGTGGGTCTGACGAGCCAGGCCGACCACGATCTCAAGGCATTCGAGGCGCAGGTGGCCCAGTGGCCGATTGTGCGCGAATGCACCATGATGTCGGGCGAAGTCGACTATGTGCTGAAATGCGTGGCGCACGATTTGGGCGAGTGGCAGAGCTTTATCACCGACACGCTGACGGCGGCCAAGAGCGTGGGTTCGGTCAAGACGGCGCTGGCGATCCGCGAGGCCAAACGCGAGCCGGGGGTGCCGGTGGAAGTTTGAGGCACTTGAGGCAGACAGGACAGGGGACAGTGTATTAGAACAGTGTTCACGGTGTCCTGTTCTGGAGGTTAAGCTTTTGACGGCGAAGGATTTTTCGCACCGGACAGGGCCGGAAACAGAACAGCCGATTTTCCGCCGTTTATGCGTGTTCGCATGCAGTGGGTGTTCACGCCGGAGCGCAAGCGGGAGGGTATGCCCGCGATAAATCTTCGCGTGGGCTCACGAGCGCCTGGTGGCGCGTAACCATATTCACGATGTCAAGCGGCGGTTTGCACAAAAAATAGCTTGCGCGCGCTTCAGGAACGTATAAAGAACATATTTGCCGCTGTCAAGCACGCTGGAATTTGGTGTCAGTAGCACACGAGTTGTCCGGATTAGCGCTGCTGCTGCTGTGTATCAGGGAGGCGGGAGGTCAATCCGAGGTGGCGGCAAGCCTGCGGGCGCACGTCGAAGGCGGTATGTTCCGGATGTTTGAGGACATGGTTTCAGGAGCGATGCAACGCGGTGAGTGCCGGCCCATGGACCCCGCGACAGTGCGGCGCCTTTTTATGGCGCCACTCAATACGGTGGCTCTTCAAACGGCCTACGCCGATAAAGAGGTGATCGATCTGGACGCCACCCGCTCGTATTTCGACCATTATTTCCTGATGATGAAAAGCTACCTTCTGACTGGATCGCACCAGTTGCGGGACGTAGCCTGAGGCACAGTGCGTATTTTCGACCGCGATGTGATCTGCTCTGCCATTTCATAAGTGCGACACTTGCCATTGAGGTCGCGTGGGGCCACACTGCGTTCCATGAGCAAGTGGTTGAAAATTCTTGGCGCTGTTGTGGTGGTTGTTGCCGGTGGTCTTTATGCGGCGGTGACGATTGGCGGTCCGGACCTGATCTATCCGCGAGTTGCCGGCGTGAGTTATGGCCCATCGTCGCTGGCCTTCGTGGATACTGATCCCGGCAAAACGATTGGGGGCACCGTCGTGCTGGGGCGGGCGCCGGATGAGAGAGGCGTTGAAATGTACATGGTGCATTGGGGTCTTGAGGTGGGCGCCCCCCGGTGTCAGCGACGATGCGGGGCGGGGCGATCACGGCGGCAGTTGCAAGGGGTTTCGTGACACC
>JANOFD010000539.1:0-2648 GCA_031413455.1 Rhodobiaceae bacterium | reverse complement strand
CATATTGTTTTTACAAGGTTGTCGGCGAAAAATCAAGAAATCGTCACAAGTGTTGTTTCGGCCAGTGCAAGTGTCGCAACAGTAAGCGGCTGTTATGCCGCATCATAGATTAACGACTTCAAGCACCCCGGTGAAGTTCACCGATTCTCACATCCTTTTAGTGCGGAAACCGGCGCGCGATTGTCCTGACATCAGGAAACGCGCGAACGCCCGCTGCACGCCCGTAAGCCGGGCCGTCAGGGCGCAGCGTCAAGCGCCAAGGAAGCGGTCTCCCATATCGGAGAGACACCCGCTCCGTTGATCCATAAACACCAACGGAGACATCAAAAATGTCGACTCAAATTACCACTGCTTTTGTCAATCAATACGCCGCCAACGTCATGTTGCTGGCACAACAAAAGGGCTCCAAGCTGCGCGATGCCGTGCGCGTCGAAAACGTCACCGGCAAGCAAGCCTTCTTCGATCAGATCGGCGCCACCTCGGCCAGACGGCGGACGTCACGCCACTCCGACACCCCGCGCATGGACACGCCTCATGCCCGCAGGCGCTGTTCGATCGAGGACTTCGATTGGGCCGATCTCATCGACCAGGCCGACAAGGTTCGCCTGTTGATAGATCCAACCTCGACCTATGCCAAGAGTGCAGCCAACGCGATGGGCCGGGCCATCGACGAGGTCATCGTCGATGCGATTCGCGGCACTTCGTTTACTGGCGAGAGCGGCTCGGTCGCGGTCACGCTGCCACCCGCGCAAAAGATTGCAGCCGGTGGCACAGGCCTCACCCTGCAAAAACTGATCTCGGCCAAGAAGCTGTTGGACACCGCCGACATCGACAATGAAGGCCGCTTCATCGCGGTGTCTTCAGAGCAGCTCGAAGACCTGCTCAACACCACTCAGGTCACCTCGGCAGACTTCAATACTGTCAAAGCGTTGGTGCAGGGCGAGCTCGAGACCTTTCTGGGCTTCAGCTTCGTGCGCATCGACGGCATCAGGATCGATGGCACGAAAATTCTGCCGGTCATCAGCGGTGCCGACCGCGCCTGCGTCGCCTGGCAGCGTGACCAGGTTGTACTGGGCATGGGCGCCCAGGCAAGCGCCCGCATCACCGAACGCGCCGACAAAAACTACTCGACACAAGTCTTCTACTCAATGTCGGCCGGTGCCACCCGCATGCAGGAAGCAGGCATCGTCGAAATCGCCTGCACGGAATAAGTCGCTCTCAAACTCAAAGGAAAATCACCATGGCAGTACTTTACGGCGCCTACACCGCGCCGCGATCGACCACGCCTCAGGGCCAGGTCGATGGCAGCTTGCAAGGCGGTCACGTCCGCCTTTATCGCGAGAAAATTGCGCTCAGCGCTCAAACCGTCGCCGACACGATCATCGTGGCCCTTCCCTCGGCCGGCGAAACCTTCATCAGCGGTACGTTGACGTCGGACGTTTCTCTTGGCACCGCGCAAATCGCAATCGGAGTGGCCAGTTCCACCGCCAAATACAAAGCCCTGGCGGTCCACACCGCAGTCGACACGCCGGTCTCCTTCGCAAAGGCAGCAAGCCAATCGGCAAAGCTCACCACCGATGAGATCGTGTTCATCACCATTGCGACCGCGTCATTGCCGGCCTCCGGTACGCTGATCGTCGATCTGTATTTCTCGCAGACCTAGTGCCCCTCACCCTTTTTTCGGAAGTCCGAAAAAAGACCCTCTCCCGCAAGGGGAGAGGAAGAGGCGACACGTTACTCATCTACCTCTCCCCTTGCGGGAGAGGTTCTTTTTTGCACTTCGCAAAAAAGGGTGAGGGGCGTGGCGCCGGGAGACAAGCCACAGGCTTTCACACCCAAAGGAAACCAACCCATGCCCTCATTCGCTGAATACTCGGAAGTCGCCATCTGCAACATGGCACTCGCCGACATTGGACGCGGCCTGCAAATCACCGCGCTGGACGAGGCAAGCCAGGCCGCGCGGGTCTGCAAGCTACGCTACCCTTACGCCCGCGACGCGGCTTTGCGCAGCTACAACTGGAACTTCGCTTCCCGGCGCGCCGAGTTGCCAAAAAGCGCCGTTGCACCCGCCTTTGAATACGCCAACGCCTACGACCTGCCGCCTGACTGCCTGATGGTGCGCTCCGTGATTGGAATATACCGCGACCAATGGACGGTCGAGCGCCGGCAAATCCTGGCTGACGCGGGCGATCCGCTGCTGATCACCTACACCGCATTGGTCACCGATCCCGCCACATTCGATCCACTCTTCGTCGATGCGCTGGCGGCCAAATTGGCCTCCAACATCGCGGTCCAGCTCAGCGAAAGCCCCAGCCGTGCCCAAAGCCTGCTGCAGGTCTTCCACGCCAAGATCGCAGAAGCCCGCACCCGCGACAGCCAGGAAGGCGAGGCCGATCCCCAATCCAGCAGCTCATGGCTCGATGCCAGATTCAACCAGGGCTTTGTGGTGGTACCATGAGAGTCACAGCCCACCAACCCTCGTTTGCCGCCGGAGAACTGTCCCCGCGTCTCTTCGGCCGCGTCGATCTGCAGAAATACGCGACCGGCGCCGAATTGATCGAGAACTTCATCGTCCGCCCCGAGGGCGGCCGCATCGTCGGCATTGATCTCACTGGCTCGGAAAAGCGGCCCACTGGCTGGTGCCTGCT
>JANOFD010000538.1:0-1393 GCA_031413455.1 Rhodobiaceae bacterium | reverse complement strand
CTGCCATCGGCGCGCTGGGTGGATTGAAAGCGGCCAGTGTGCGGGATGTGCGCGGACTGCATGTGCTGCCCGGCGTCATCGATAGCCAGGTGCATTTTCGCGAACCTGGCCCCACACACAAAGAAGATCTGGAGACCGGCAGCCGGGCGGCGGTGCTGGGCGGGGTGACGTCGGTGTTTGAAATGCCGAACACCGCGCCGCCGACAACGGATCGAGAGGCGTTGAACGACAAATTGCAGCGGGCCCAAGGGCGCATGTGGTGCGACCACGCGTTCTATGTTGGCGCCACGCCTGAGAACGCCGAATCGCTGGCAGAACTTGAATGCTTGCCCGGAGTGGCCGGTGTCAAAATGTTCATGGGCTCGTCGACGGGGACGCTGCTGGTTTCTGAAGACCGCGACGTTCAACGAGTGCTGCTCAATGGGCGGCGGCGTGTGGCTGTCCATTCCGAGGACGAAGACCGCCTCAAGGCGCGCAAACATCTGGCGCAGAGCGGAAAGCCCGCGACACATCCGGTTTGGCGAGATGCAGATACGGCCATAGTCGCCACGCGGCGTGTGGTCCGGCTGGCGCGAAGTGCAAGCCGCCGTGTTCACATTCTCCACGTTTCGACCGGCGATGAGATTTCTTATTTGGCGGATCACAAGGATATCGCCAGCGTTGAAACAACGCCCAATCATTTGACGCTGATTGCGCCCGAATGTTACGAGCGTCTTGGAACCTATGCCCAGATGAACCCGCCAGTACGGGACAAATCACATTGGGATGCAATCTGGGCCGGGGTGAGAGACGGCGTTGTTGACGTGTTGGGTTCCGATCACGCCCCGCATACACATGAAGAGAAGGCCAAGACCTATCCGGATACGCCTTCGGGGATGACAGGGGTTCAAACGCTGGTGCCGATCATGCTCAATCATGTGAGTGAAGGGCGCGTGTCTCTTGAGCGGTTTGTGGATTTGACAGCGCATGGTCCGCAACGGCTGTTTGGGTTGCAGACCAAGGGGCGGATCGCCGTTGGATACGATGCGGATTTTACGATTGTCGACCTGAAGGCTCGCCGGACGATTGAAAACAAATGGATCGCCAGCCGCTGTGGCTGGACACCGTTTGACGGCATGACGGTGAACGGATTTCCGGTGGCAACGATTATTCGTGGCCACACCGTAATGTGGGACGGCCAGCTTACAGGGACGCCGCGCGGCACGCCTTTGCGGTTTCTGGAGACGTTTTGACCGTGCTAGTGGAGACTGACTTCGGTTCCGACGTAGCGCATGTCCAGCGGCGACAGGATTCCGCACTTGGCCACGCGCACCGAATGAAGTTTTCCCTCCAGCTTGCTTTGCCAAAAGTTCAGGAACTTGTTCAGCACCGGAAATCTGGGTGCCATGTCGAG
>JANOFD010000537.1:0-5737 GCA_031413455.1 Rhodobiaceae bacterium | reverse complement strand
CACCGCGGCCGACCTCGAAGCCGTGTTCGACGTCAACGTCAACGTCTCGGCGATTCTGGGAAAGTCGAAAATGGAAGTCAGCCAGTTGTTGAAACTGGCCAAGGGATCGGTCGTCGAACTCGATCGCAAGATCGGCGAAGCAATCGATATCTTTGTCAACGACCGCCTCGTCGCGCGCGGTGAAGTCGTGCTTGTCGATGATCGTCTCGGCATCACGATGACTGAAATTGTCAAAGGCGACAGGTCGTAACAAGCTCAAACAAAAGAGACAGCCATGCGTCTTCTCATAGTCGGACAACTCAACGGCCAAATTGGCACAGCGACCAAAATCGCGATTTCCAAAGGCGCTAAAGTTGCTCATTGCACAACCATCGACCAGGCGCTGGCAGAGCTGCGCGATGGCCGCGGCGCCGATCTTCTCATGGTCGATGTAGCCTTGCCGATTGCACGCCTGTCTGAACAATTGCGCTCCGAGCGCATTCATGTCCCCATCGTCGCCTGCGGGATCAGCTCTGATGCCAACGCGGCTGTCGAAGCCATCAAGGGTGGCGCAAAAGAATACATTCCCCTGCCCCCCAACGCCGAATTGATCGCGGCCGTGCTCGCGGCCGTCACCGATGACGGCCACCAGCTCATTTTCGAAGACAAAGCGATGGAGAGCGTCATCGCCCTGGCCGAGCAAGTAGCCCCCAGCGATGCCTCAATCCTGATCACTGGTGAATCCGGCACCGGTAAAGAAGTGCTGGCACGCCACGTTCACCGCAAATCCAATCGTGCCGACAAGCAATTCATCTCTATCAACTGCGCCGCAATCCCCGACAACCTGCTCGAGTCCGAACTTTTCGGACACGAGAAAGGGGCATTCACCGGTGCCATAGCCAAGCGCATTGGTAAGTTCGAAGAAGCCGACGGCGGCACACTTCTGCTCGACGAAGTCTCCGAGATGGATGTCCGCCTTCAAGCCAAACTATTGCGGGCGCTTCAGGAACGCGTGATCGATCGTGTCGGTGGCAACAAGCCAGTCAAAGTCAACATCCGTGTCATCGCCACCTCGAACAGGGATTTGCAGCAAGCCGTACAAGACGGCACCTTCCGCGAAGACTTGCTCTATCGTTTAAACGTAGTGAACCTCAAAATCCCGCCACTGCGCGAGCGCCCAGCCGATATTCTGGCACTGGCTCAGCACTTCGCGCGCAAATATGCCCAATCCAACGGGGTCGAGGCGCGCTTGCTTTCCGGCGCCGCTCAACACACGCTGACAACGCACAAATGGCGCGGCAACGTACGCGAACTTGAAAACACCATTCATCGCGCGGTGTTGCTGGCGCAGGGACCGGAAATTTCGGAAAGCGCCATTCGCCTGCCCGACGGGTCCAAGGTTGGCGACACCATCGCAATTACCTCACCGGTTCTCATTGCCCGCGCAGCTCAAGCCGCCGAAGCAGTCAACCGCGAAATGGTCGGCCGGACGGTTGCCGATGTTGAGCGCGATCTCATTCTGCAAACACTGGGCCACTGCCTGGGCAATCGCACGCATGCTGCCAACATCCTTGGCATCTCAATCCGCACCTTGCGTAACAAGCTCAAGCAATACACCGATGAAGGAGTCCGCGTTCCGCTCCCAGGCGGCGAAGTACGCGTAGCTTAATTCAACGCAACAAGGGCTCATCATGGCTGACGCACAAGCAACCTACAGCACGACCGGCGGCGCCGGCGTCATTAATGTCAGCTTTGACATGCTCAAGCGCGGCGACCTGTCGCTCGCGCTCGGCATCATGGCGATCATTGCGGTGCTGCTGTTTCCCATGCCCACATTTCTGCTCGATGTGGCCTTGGGCCTGTCGATCATGCTGGGAATTTTGATTTTGATGACGGCGCTCTTTATCGAGCGCCCCCTGCAACTCTCGACTTTTCCGACGATCCTGTTGATCTCGACCATTCTGCGCTTCTCGCTCAATTTGGCCTCAACCAAACTGATCCTGGGCTACGGACACGAGGGAACGGGCGCCGCAGGTCACGTGATTGAGGCGTTCGGCAATTTCTTGATGCAAGGCAATTTCGTCATCGGCACGATCGTCTTCGCCATTCTGGTCATCGTCAACTTCGTCGTCATCACCAAAGGTTCAAGCCGCATCGCCGAAGTGTCGGCCCGCTTCACCCTGGATGCGATGCCCGGCAAACAAATGGCAATCGATGCCGATCTGTCGTCAGGGTTGATCACCGAGAAAGAGGCCCGCGAACGCCGCAAGCGTCTGGAGGACGAAGCCACGTTCTTCGGCTCGATGGATGGCGCGTCCAAGTTCGTGCGCGGAGACGCCGTCGCCGGCATTCTCATCACCTTCATCAACATCATCGGTGGCATCATCATCGGCGTCGGCCAGCACGGCATGAATTTCTCCGATGCCGTCCACGCCTATACGTTGCTCACTATCGGCGACGGACTTGTCACGCAACTTCCAGCCATTCTCGTATCGATCGCCGCAGGCCTCATGGTCTCCAAGGCCGGCATCGACGGCTCGGCCGACAAGGCTTTGATCGCGCAGCTTTCGGACTTCCCGCAAGCATTGGGCATGACGTCTTTCGTGATGTTCGGTATGTCGGCCTTGCCCGGCGTGCCGCACATCACATTCCTGTTGCTGGCCTCGGGAACCGGCTTGTTGGCGTATTACGTGGGCCAACGAAAAGAGGCCACACGCGACGCCGCTTCCGCCGCTGTCATCGACGCCCAAAAGCCAAAACCGCAATCGGAAGAACCCATTTCCACCGCGTTGGCCATCGATCACCTGAAAGTCGAACTCGGCTACAGCCTCTTGCCGCTCATCAACGACTCAAAGGGGCTTCGCATCACCGATCAAATCAAATCCCTGCGCCGCCAGTTGGCGGGCGAGATGGGTTTCGTCATGCCCTCGGTTCGCATCGTCGACAACATGCAGATCGGCAGCTACGAGTATTCCATTCGCGTCAAGGAGCTTCCCGCCGGCAAAGGCGAACTACAGCCCGGCCAATTGCTGGTTATGGATCCGCGCGGCGGTCAGATCGACTTGCCGGGCAAGCCCACCCGTGAACCCGCATTCGGCTTACCGGCCGCCTGGATCGAAGAACGATTGCGCGACGAAGCTACGTTTCGTGGCTACACGGTCGTCGACGCGGCGACCGTGCTGACGACACATCTGACCGAAATCCTGAAGGACAACATGGCGGAGTTACTGTCCTACGCCGAGACTAAAAAACTGCTCGACGATCTTCCCGTTGAACACAAGAAGCTCGTCGAAGATCTGATACCTTCACAAATCACGATTACCGGCGTCCAGCGTGTGCTGCAGTCGTTGCTGGGCGAACGTGTTTCAATTCGCGATTTGCCAACCATTCTGGAAGGCATCGCCGAGGCCGTCTCTCGCACCTCGACAACGATGCAAATCACCGAACACGTGCGCTCGCGCCTGGCGCGCCAGATTTGCGCTGCCAACACCTCGACGTCCGGCTATTTGCCGCTGATTGCCCTGTCTCCGGTGTGGGAGCACGCCTTTGCCGAATCCCTCGTCGGTGGCGGCGAAGACAAGCAATTGGCCATGGCACCCTCGAAATTGCAGGAATTCATTCAAGGCGTCCGCGCCCGCTTCGACAGCGCCGCCAACGAAGCAGAAATGCCAGTGCTGCTGACCTCACCCATCATTCGTCCCTACGTACGTTCAATCGTCGAACGATTTCGGCCACAAACCTTCGTCATGTCGCAGAACGAGATCCATCCTGCCGCCCGTCTTCGCACCCTCGGCCAAGTCTGACAGGCCCCAAATTGCAGCGCCAACTGGGTTAAGTTGACCGTTGCAATCAAGTCACTACGATTGAAACACTGTTCAAACTCGCTCCCCGCGCGCATGAATTTCAGTTAGGCTCAGCCCTCACGGCTCTCGGGGGGGAAAATAACGCCATGGATATCATGACCGGACTGACGGGCATTTTGAATGAAATGTGGGGAATCGTAATGAAGGTGTTCGGCGGTGCCGACACGGTGTCTCTTGTAATCATGCTATTGGTCGTCGTGGCGTTTGGCATGGTATTAGGGCGAATGGGCAGATTGGTCCAGGTGACGTTCTGGTCACTCATAACCTTCGGATTGTTGGGCATGATCTACTCGCTCACCAAGGGTGCAGATCCCGCATCATTGCCGTCCACCGCCTGGGCAAATCTTAGACTCATGACCGTGAGTGACTTAACCGTCTATTTCTTGGCCTTTGCAATTGTGATCGCCATCGTGCACACAATTCGCCAATCGGTGGGTTCGGGCGAACACTAATTTACAAGCAAAAATGGCGGATTGTGCCGAAGCAAGCGCAATCCGCCCTATCAATTCAGTAGAGACTCGCGTCCCAGGATTTCGTATAATGCGCGTGTGCACTGGGGCGCATTGGGGGGCAGTTTCAACAACTGTCTGGATGTTGGGGACGTAAGAAAAAATGGAAAAAGAATTCATCGACCTCGTGGAGCACGTGTTCACGCTGCAATGGGCAACGTGGGCCATTCCTGTAAGTTTGTTGTTGTCGCTGTTTGTCAAACGCATCATTCCAGGGATTCTGATCGCGCTGCTGGCCGTCGTGTTGCATCATGCGGCGCCCGTGGCTCTGCCTGCACTTTTGGGCGGCGAAGGCATCGCGGTCATCGTCAAGGACATCGAGGCGCTATTTCCGAAACTTGAGCCGGTATCGCTTTTGGCAGAATACCTGGCTTACGCATATCTGATTGTCGTGTTCAGTCTGACACGCCATGACATGTTTCGCCCCGGCGTTCACGAATAACAGCATTCCGCTCACTCATTGCCACGCGCGCTGTCGTAGGACCAACCGCCTGCGCCCAGACCCACGAGCATCAATAGCCCGCCGGCGATTGCCATGTTCTTGGCAAAAAGCTGCATTTCCACGCGCGCAAGATCGGCGGCCCCGATTGTCCAGAAATCGTGCATCACAAAGCTGACGACGAGCGTAAACATAAAAAGCGTCAGCGCCATCAATCGCGTTCGGAAACCGATGATCAGCGCGATACCTGCCCCGATCTCGACCACGATGGCCAGCGCCAGAGACGGCCCGATCATGCTCATGCCATGCTGAGCCATTGACAGGGCGGAGGCGTTCCAGTGTTGCAGTTTCTCAAAACCCGCCAAAATAAATATGGCGGCGATCATGACGCGGCCAACCAACGGAGCAATGTTTTCGCCAAATGACATGGGACTGACCTTTTCGACGACGCTGAACTGTGTTTCAAATTCCGCTGGAATCTGGCAACCACGAGATTACCCTACCCCAGACACCGTCGGCCAGACACCGCCGCAACGAATACGATGGGCCGGGCATAGGGAAAAATGGCACAAGCAGACGAACAGCTGTGGATTTTGGGTGGCCTCGGGCTCGTGGCGCTGATCTTGGCCTTTGTCGTGCGCCGCTTGATGCTTGGAAAACCGGCCCCCCTTCACAAAGAAGGACCGTTGCGGCTGCTGGTGCGGCCACTCAAAGAGCTCCGTCCCGACCCCAACCATCTCTATTTAGGAACGACGATTTCCCGCGAACTCAGCGCGCTGCTCAAAAAATTTGAACGGATGGAGCCGTCGCTTGGCGACGCCCTGTCCAGCCTTTCAATCGAAGGCACCGTACAAAAAACCGGCCCCCGCCTAGTGATGAACATCCGTCTGTTGAGCGGCCGCCACCCAATATGGACCGGCACTTACGACGGCGCCATGAACGACCTT
>JANOFD010000536.1:0-4887 GCA_031413455.1 Rhodobiaceae bacterium | reverse complement strand
CGGCTCACCACGGCCGACGGTCGCTCGAACAATCAACCCGCGCGGCATAAAATCGAAGTGATCGCCGATCTGGCGCCGGAAGTTGAGCTGCTTGCTCCGGAGGAAGTGACGCGCGAAGTGCAGCCAGTTGAAGAATCGGTGGGTTACTAAGCTGCCAAGCTTCGATTGACGGAATAGGGTCAAACTTTGAGCCCATTTGAAAGCGAGTTTCTTTGTTGTGGCCCCACCAGCCTTCAAAGCGTGAAATGTCCTTGGTTTTGTGGTGACGCTCGTGGATGTAAGCTCCGGCAAGACCACCGGGGCCTGAATTGATATACTTGTAAGTGCACCAAACAGCGAAGTCGACGTCCCAATCGTGAAGTTGAGTTTGTAGATTTCCGGCACCGTGCGCTAGATTAAAACCAACGATCGCGCCAACTGAGTGGTCATCCAATACATCTACGCCCGTTATGGCCGCCACCGCGCCGGCCTGGCCGCCACCGTCATCTGCTATCGCGGCCGCAGCGCCATCCGCGACGTCGGCAAAACCTTCGGCCTCTCCGAAGACACCATCAGCGCCCTTTCGGGAACCCTCTCGGGCTGGACAAGCGCGGCCCCGCTCGCCGATGAAGTCCGCCGCATCGGCCTTGATCCAACCAACAAGCGCCTCTCCCAGGCCCTCGCGCTCGCGCAGGAACTCGGCGACTTCCCGCGCCATCTCTCCCAACACGTCGGCGGCTTTGTAATGACCCGCGGCCGCCTCGACGAAGTCATCCCCATCTCCAACGCCGCCATGGAAGACCGCACCGTCGTCGAATGGGACAAGGACGATCTGAACGCGCTCGGGATTCTCAAAGTCGACGTCCTGGCCCTTGGCATGCTCTCTTGCATCCGCAAGGCGCTGCACATGCTGCATGACCATTACGGCCTCACGCCCACGCTGGCGGCCATCCCGAAGGAAGAACCAGAAGTCTACAACATGCTCTGCCGCGCCGATTCCATCGGCGTCTTCCAGGTCGAAAGCCGCGCCCAGATGTCGATGCTGCCGCGCCTGAAGCCAAGACAGTTCTACGACCTCGTCATCGAAGTCGCCATCGTCCGCCCGGGGCCCATCCAGGGCGGCATGGTCCACCCCTATCTACGAAGGCGCCAGGGTCAGGAGCCTATCGTCTATCCCAAAGCCGAACTCGAAACCGTGCTCGGCAAAACTCTTGGTGTCCCCTTGTTTCAGGAGCAGGCCATGCGCATCGCCATGGTCGCCGCCGGCTTCACGGCGTCCGAGGCCGACCGCCTGCGCCGCGCCATGGCAACCTTTCGCCGCATGGGCACCATCAACAGCTTCGAGGAAAAATTCATCACGGGCATGATCGCCCGCGGCTACGAACCCGATTTCGCCGAACGCTGCTTCAAGCAGATCCAAGGCTTCGGCGATTACGGCTTCCCCGAAAGTCACGCCGCCAGCTTCGCTCTCCTCGTCTATTACTCGTCATGGATCAAATGTCATTACCCGGACGTCTTCGCCGCCGCCCTGCTGAACTCGCAACCCATGGGCTTCTACGCCCCCGCCCAAATCGTCCGCGACGCCGGCGAGCACGGCGTCGAACTGCGTGCGATCGACATCAATCATTCCGATTGGAACAACACGCTTGAAGCAAACAACGGTGTCATCCCGTGCGCGATGCGGCACTCTTGTGCCGCTTCGCAGACACGGGACCCACACGAGGTGACAGGCCTTGCCACCCTCCACCCCCGCCACGCTTCCATGACCGCCGACATCCGCACCACCCACGCGCTGCGCCTGGGCTTCCGGCAAATCTCAGGCTTCCGCGAAGACGATGCCATCACCCTCACCAAACACCGCCGCCACGGCTACGACTCCATCCGCGACCTCTGGCTGCGTACCAAACTCGAACCCTCAACCCTCGAACGCCTCGCCGATGCCGACGCCTTCCGCTCGCTCGGCCTCGACAGGCGCGCGGCGCTCTGGGCCATCCGCGGCCTGCGCCGCGCCGGCGACAAGGACGACCTGCCGCTCTTTGCCAGCGCCGCCGCGCGAGAAATCGAACCGGACTTCGCGTTACCCGCCATGCCGCTGGGTCAACACATCGTCGAGGACTACCGCCATCTCCACCTCTCGCTGAAGGCCCATCCTGTCTCATTCCTGCGCTACGAACTGAACCGGCGCAAGGTGACCCCGAATGATGATCTCTTCCAGGCAAAGCCCGGCCGAACCGTGCAGGTCGCGGGCCTCGTCCTCGTCCGTCAGCGCCCCGGCACAGCCTCAGGTGTGATTTTCATGACCCTCGAAGACGAAGGCGGCATCGCCAACATCGTCGTCTGGCCAAGGACGTTTGAACACTATCGCCCACAGGTGCTCGGCGCACGGTTTGCGCTGGTCCGCGGCGAACTGCAAAGCGAAAGCAATGTCATCCACATCATCGCCGATCACATCGAAGATCTAACGCCCCTGCTCGACGAACTCGCAAACGACACGACACCGGCATCCGCCGGCACCTCCCCCGGCACCAACCTCTACAAACACCCCCGCGACGTCCGTACCGTGCTGCCAAAGGGAAGGAACTTTCATTGAAGCGTGCCACCAAATCAATGAGTGTGAACATGCGCATTAGCGGCGCACTCAGGGAACACGTCGAACGCACGACGTCCGATGGCGATTACGAAAACGTTAGAGAATATGTACGCGACCTCATCCGGAAAGACAAAGCAACACAGGAAGAGCAGGCCTTCCAGAATGTGAAGGCTCAATTGAAAGCAGCCTTCGCAGAACACAGAGCGAGCTACACAACCACATCGCTCACTGCCATCAAAACACTGTCAGCCAAGCGAAAGAAAAAATGAACCCCAGGTTCAAGTCGAAGGCACCCGAGGCTCAAAGGCGATACGCAACTCCCTTGCATAAATCGCGCCGCCTACACCAAAGGTGGCATCAAGTACGACGCCAAAATCTCCGGCTTCCGGAGGAGCACAGGACATGAACTCTTGGCCCAGCACATCACATGCGCTGCCATACCTTCGGACAGTTAGGCCATCGATAACATTTTGCCCACTAAAACCATCAAGCCTAAGCCCGGAAATTGACTTGAGCCGAAACGTCACAACCACATGCTTGTCAAGGACGAAGTACCCACGCTCATCCACAGCCGAGGTCATCACCCAAGTGTGCACCTGAGGAAAGCTCTCACCCGAACGCGCTAGATGCAAAGACAGCACCTCCGCATCATGGAACCGCGGTACACGTCCAAACCACTCAACAAGCTCCCTGCCACCTGGAACCTCAAGGATAAGCTCACTCACCCCTACCCCCGCCCGCGCTTGGCTCGCGTCGGCAACACCAGCCGCTCGATCCAGTTCTTCAGCTCGCGCGTGCGCATCTCGAAATCCGACACCGCGCTGCTCAAACCGTACCGCCACGCCAACGCACCGTCCCCGGGATTTTTCTCCAGCGCATCAAGTTCCGCCAGAAAACCCGAATGATCCGCATCACCCTTGAACAGACCCTGCTCAACCATCGACGGCTTGAGCCGCAACATCACCGCCGCGATATCGGCAAACGAATACTCCGGATGATACTGCACCCCCCAGAACGTACAACGCCGGGTTTTGATTTCCGCTGCCTGCACTGCACTCCACGCGTTCGTCGCCAAAATCGTGGTGCCGCGCGCCGTTTCCTCGACCTCGTCCAGATGCACCGTAATCGCGTCGAACACCGGCCCCTTGTCCCAATACAGATCGTGCTCCTCACCCGCTTCCGTCAGCAGGATGCCACGCGCAAATCCAATCTCGCGCCCGCGCGGATTGCGCCGCACCGTGCCACCGGCAGCAACCGTCCCCACTTGCAAACCCCAACACGAGCCAAACACCGGCGTCTCGGTTTCAAACGTCGCCCGCACCAGATCCACTTGGCGCATGATCGAGGGGCCAAGATCGTAGATGTTCAGTGACGAACCGGTAATCGCGATACCGTCATAGCCTTCAAGCCCCATGCGGTCGGGAAGCGTGGCGCCACTGTCGGCCGGAAAACAAACATCAACCCGAGCGCCTGGACAAAGTCTCCGCAACAAATCCCCATAGCTATCGCTCGCCACACGCCCACCAACGGCCACATGCCGCGCGCGCCCCTCGGACGTATTGCCTTCAACCACCAATAAACGGGGACCTGTCATCTCAACTCACCTGAAAGAGCCATATACAAAATGCGCCGCGCACCCTTTACATCCAACGCCACCGGATTGCCGCCCGCCGTCGGATCGACAATCGCCATCTCCGCGATCAGTTCCGCTTTTTCATCGCCAACTTTCAACCCGGCCAGCGTGTGCGGAATGCCGAACTCTTTGCGCAAATCCAGAACAAATGTCTGAAACGCATCGAACGACGAAGCCAATCCCATATAGGCCGCAAGCCGCGCGATCTTCGCGTCGATCGCCGCCCGATTGAACGCCAGCACATAGGGCATGAACACCGCATTGGTCAGTCCGTGATGCGTGTCGTAGAGCGCGCCTATCGGATGCGACAAAGCATGAATGGCGCCCAGCCCCTTCTGAAACGCCGTCGCCCCCATGGCCGCCGCCGCCATCATGTTGCCGCGCGCCTCAAGATCACTTCCTGTCTTCACAGCGCGCACAAGATTCTCATTGACCAGCCGCATCCCTTCAACCGCAACTCCATCAGCCAACGGATGAAATCCCGGCGCGCAGTAGGCTTCCAGGCAATGCGCAAACGCATCCATGCCGGTTGCCGCCGTCAAATGTGCGGGCAACCCGACCGTCAACGCCGGGTCGCAAATCGTCACCACAGGCATCATCTTCGGGTGAAAGATCACCTTCTTCGTATGCGTCGCTTCCTGCGTGATCACACCGGCGCGCCCGACCTCCGACCCCGTACCCGACG
>JANOFD010000535.1:0-11900 GCA_031413455.1 Rhodobiaceae bacterium | reverse complement strand
GATCCACCCTCATGACGCCGAGCAGCGCGGCATCAAGGATGGCGACTGGGTCAAACTCGCCAGCCGCGAAGGCGACACCAGCTTGCGCGCGACGCTTACTGATCGCGTGGCTCCGGGCGTCGTCTACACCACCTTCCATCGCGCTGAAACGCAAACGAACGTCGTGACCACGGAATTCTCGGACTGGGCCACGAACTGCCCCGAGTACAAAGTCACCGCCGTTCAGGTCTCGCCCTCGAACGGCCCCAGCGAATGGCAGCAAGACTACGACGCGCTCTCCCGCCGCAGCCGCCGCATCGCCGAGCCGGTCGCAGGCGAATGAAACTCAAGCCGTCAATGGCCTTCGACGGCGTCGCTTGGGGCGGCAAGGGTCCCTCGCATTCGACGCGCGCGCTTCCCGCCGAAGTCCCCGTCGCCTTCGTCTATGATGGCGGAACGGAAGCGGTGATGATGGCAAGCCCCGCCGATCTGGAAGATTTCGCGCTCGGCTTCTCGCTCAACGACCGCATCATCGCCGTGCGCGAGGAAATCACTGAACTCGGCATCGTCGAGGTCGAGCGCGGCATCGAACTCAGAATGACGCTGAGCCATCACAACCGCGAAACGCTCGTCAACCGCCGCCGCCATCGCGCGGGCCCCGTGGGCTGCGGTCTGTGCGGCGTCGAAAGCATCGCCGAAGCGGTGCCTCCGCTGGCACGCGTCACGGCCAACCTCACGCTTGCCGCGGACGAGCTTGTCGGCGCCATGCGCGCGATGGCGCCATTACAAAAGCTCAACGCCGAGACCCATGCCGTCCACGCCGCTGGCTTTTACGTCCGTGGCGAAGGCATCGTCGCTGTGCGCGAAGACGTCGGGCGCCACAACGCGCTCGACAAACTCGCGGGCGCGCTCGTGCGAATGGGGCGCAGGGCCTCAGACGGTGCGATCTTGGTGACCAGCCGCGTTTCGGTCGAACTGGTGCAAAAGGCGGCGACGATGGGCGCGCCTATTCTCGCTGCGATCTCGGCCCCGACCGCGCTGGCGTTGCGCGAAGCAGACACGGCCGGCATCACGGTCGCGGGCGTCGTACGCGACGACGGCTTGGAAGTTTTTACTCACGCAAGGCGCATCGGCAATGCCTCCTGAAAAACTCGTGATGATGGCCAACCAGATCGGCGCTTTCTTCAAAGCGCAAGGCGAAGCGCAAGCGCCCGCCGCCATCTCCGACCATCTGAAGAAATTTTGGGAACCCCGCATGCGGGCCGATATCGTCGCGCACTTGGGCGCGGGCGGGGCAGGGCTCGACCCGCTGGTGCGCAAGGGCGTTGAACTCTTGAGCGTCACGCCATGATCGGGGTCGTGCTCGCGGGTGGCGCCAGCAGCCGCTTTGGCGGGCGGCCGAAAGGGCTTGTGCCACTGGCGGGCAAGGCGCTGGCAGCGCACGTCAGTCAGATGCTCGCAGGATTTTGCGATCAGGTGATGATTGAACCGGCGAGCGGAGCGGGCTACGAGAGCTTGGGTCTGGCGTTGTGTCCGGCATTGCCTGCGTATGCAGGTAAGGGACCGCTGGCGGGGATTGCGGCGGGGCTCGCGCCCTTTGATGGCGATGAGCTGGTGGCCTTTGCGCCGTGCGATATGCCGCTTCTCAAGGCGGAAATTTATGAGGTGCTGCGGGCGTCTTGTCTCGATGCGGTGGGTGCTTATGCGCGAACCAGTGCGGGAGAAGAACCGCTGGTTTGCGTTTTGCGCGCAAAGATATTGCCGGGCGTTCTGGACGCGCTCCGGCTGTCAGTCCTTCCGCGAACGCATTTGGTGCTCGACGCTGTTGGTGCACGCGCCGTTGACTTTGCGGACCAGCGCGTTTTTCGCAATATCAATACGCCGGAGGAATTGGAGCTTGTTGAGCGCTAACGATAGGGGTCGGGTGTGGCGAGGTGGTCATGCACATAGGCGGCAACGCCATCTTCGAGGGAGGTGAAGGGCTTGCTGTAACCTGCAGCGATGAGGCGGCTCATGTTGGCCTGGGTGAAGTACTGGTATTTTTCGCGCAGCGCATCCGGCGTGTCGATGAACTTTATGCTCGCCTTGCGGTTCAGTGCGGCAAAGAGCGCATTGGCGAGGTCGAGAAAGGTTCTTGCCTGGCCGGTGCCGACATTGAAAAGCCCGCTGATTTTTGGCGAGCGGATCAACCAGGAGACCACTTCGCAGCAATCGCGGACGTAGATAAAATCCCGTTTCTGACCGCCATCGGTGTAAGCTGGGTTGTGGGAGCGGAACAGTGTCACCGTTTCTCCGGCCGCGGCGTGCGGGAACATGTGGGCGACGACGCTTTTCATGCTGCCTTTATGGTATTCGTTGGGGCCGTAGACATTGAAAAAGCGAAGGCCCGCGAATTGGGGCGGCGTCATCCGCTTCTGTTGGCATTGATCGGCGACGAAGCGGTCAAACAATAATTTCGACCAGCCATATGGGTTCAGCGGCTTTGATTTCGCCAATGCCTCGAGCGAATTGTCGTCGTTGAAACCTGCGGTACCGTCGCCATAGGTTGCGGCGGACGATGCGTAGATGAACGGAAGGTTTGCGGCGATGCAGGCATCCCACAATTTTCGCGAGGCGCGGTAGTTTTCGCGCAGGATCAAGTCTACATCGGTTTCGGTGGTCGATGAAATGGCACCCATGTGCACGATGGCAGTCAGAGAAGTTTTGTGCTGCCCGATCCACGAAAGAATTTCTTCGGGTGCAATGATGTCGGCGAGGTTCAGTTTCGAAATGTTACGCCACTTGCCGTCGTTGCCGAAGCGGTCGCAGACGGCGATACGTTCGCCTTGCGCTGCCAGATGGACCGCAACATTTGAACCGATGAAACCTGCGCCGCCGGTAATGAGGATCATGGTGTGGGCCTTGCCATGCGATCGACAATGCGTGTCGTGCTTTGTCCGGGCGTCAGTTCGGCCAGCACGATCCGCCCGCCATAGGCGGTGACGAATTCACCGCCGACGACTTGCTCGCGCGTATAGTCTGCGCCCTTGATCAAGGCGTCGGGCCGAATGGCTTTTATGAGTTCAATGGGGGTCTGATCGTCGAACAAGACGACGAGATCCACGCTTTCGAGCGCTGCAAGCACAATGGCGCGCGCGATTTCCGCATTGATGGGGCGGCCGGGTCCTTTGAGCCCCTTGACCGACGCATCCGTGTTCAGACCCACGATCAGGCGGTCGCAGGCAGCGCGCGCCTGTTTGAGCAGCGAGACGTGACCTGGATGGATGAGATCGAAGCATCCGTTCGTGAATCCTGTTTTCAGGCCGCGCGCGCGCCAGGTTGCGACTTGATCGAGTGCCGCCTCCAGAGTCCTGACTTTTGCCTCAGCGCCACGCAGTTTACCGGCCTTCAGCGCCTGGGCCAGTTCGCTGGCGCGCACGACTGCGGTTCCGGCTTTGCCGACGACGATGGCGGCGGCGGAGTTCGCGAGTTCGGCCGCCCCGGCAAGTGACAGGCCTGCGCCTATGGCGACCGAGAATGCGGCGATGACGGTGTCTCCGGCACCGGAGACGTCGTAGACTTCGCGGGCTTCGGTGGCCAGGTGCAGAGCCGGTTTGCCCTGCTCCAGCAAGGTCATACCGCGTTCGGAGCGCGTCACCAGAAGGGCATCCAGTTGCGTACGCTGGAGCATATCTGCCGCGGCGCGTTCGACAGATTGGTCGTCCGAGACCGGTTCGCCCGCAGCGGCGGCGAGCTCCTTGCTGTTGGGGGTCAGAATGTGGACGCCGAGATAGCGATTGAAGTCGACATGTTTAGGGTCGGCGATGACCAATTTTCCTTGAGCGCGTGCTGCCGCACAAATCCGGCTGATGACGCGCGGCGTCAATACACCCTTGGCGTAGTCCGACAATACGACAACGTGGGCGCTTGCGAGTTCGCCTTCAAAGGCCGTGCAAATCCGGTCTTCATGCTCGGGGAGTATCGGTTCAGCGGTCTCGCGATCCGTGCGGAGCATTTGCTGATTGCCGGCAATGTGGCGCACTTTCACCGAGGTTTGACGGCCGGGCACGGTGATGAGCGAGGCTTCGAGGCCGGACTCGGCTTTGATCAGTCTTGAAATGGCGAGGCCGGGTTCGTCATCGCCGATCACTGTGATCAGAGTTGCGCGCGCGCCCAAGGCCGCCGCATTTCGCACGACGTTGCCCGCGCCTCCCAGCATCAAGGTTTCCCGATTGACTTTCAGCACCGGAATGGGCGCCTCGGGCGAAATGCGGTCGACGCTGCCATAGACAAAGTGATCGAGCATGACATCGCCTACGCACAGGACTTGCACATGGGAAAAGTCTGGCAGGATGCTCAAGAGTTTGGCCGGATCGTTCATGGGAACGGAAAAGAGCATGGCGGCGCGCAGGTTTCAAGAATTTGCGCTGGGATCTCAAAAGTATCTGAGGACGCGCAGTTCGAAGGTATGCTCGCGCTCGGAGTTCGATTCGGGGCTGGCGTTAGCCACATAAGGGAAGAAGCGGCCTTCCATTTCCAATTTCCAGCCATCTGTCAATCGGGTCGAGAATTCGGCAGTGGCCAATGTGGTCTGGGATTCGACGTCGAATATGACGCCAATGAGCAAAGCGGTGTCGTCCTGGTCGTTGAGGGCTAATCTGGTTCCGGCCATGACATCGTTATTAAACACCGTAAACGGGGCAGTGCTGTCTCGACCGTCATGGTGGTACTCGGCGATGAGGCCTAGATCGTAAGCGGACTCAAACAGCTGGTAGAGCGTGTATTCAAATCCGGCCGTTGCCGCAAAGAAGGTGTCGCCCTGACCCGAGCGCACGATGGCTTCCAGTTTCAGTAGCCAGGCGTCGAGGGTTGCCTGAAGATCCAAACCTGTCTGATCGATCTGGTCATAATGCGGCGCGAAGACGGGTCCGGACGGGGTCATGGTCGGAATCAAGCGCGGCTCTCGTCCCGTGCCGTGGAAATGCGAAAGGCCGACGTCGATGTCCCCGAGGCGCTCTTGCCAACGCAGGGCGTAGTCGATGTGGCGCTCTTTGTCCGAGGACTCAAAGGTGGCGAGATTTTCGTCGACCGGCAGGGGAGGACCGGGGCGGCCATCGGGTCCCGCAAAAGTGCGCTCCCTGAAATAGGGCAGCACGAAGGCGCTCCAGGTGCCAATGCCGGTGATGACGTTCAGATTGGCCATGGGCTGTCCAAGTTTGTCCTCTTCGTCGAGAGATTCAACCACGTCCGATTGGTTGATAATGTCCACGAGATGGCGCGACTCCGCTACGCCCCAAAAAACCTTTCCCAGTCCGATGCGGAAATCCCAGTCGCCGGCGTTGTAGAGCCAGTTGGCTTCGCGGATGTCCCAATGCGTTCGTTCGCTGTCGTCGGCGTCGACGCGGCCAAAAGCACTAATGGTTAGTGTGTTCTCGTCATCCGGCTTCCATCTCAACTCAGGTTGCAGCGCCAAGGACGGGCTGAACGCGTTCTCGTGCTGGCGGGCAAATTTGGGCTCGGCCGGAAATATGCGGACTTCAGCAGCGGCGTAACCCGAGACGTCGATCGGGGCCGCTTGAGCAGCGGCAGCCCAACCGATTGCAAAGATGACTAATGCTGCCCAACGCATGAAACCGCCCCCGTGAACCGTCACCTTATCTCAAACGGCCGAGCGCGTCAGGGTCGAATTCTGTCTGATCGACTTTGGCATTCAGCTCAAAATTGGAGAATGACAGCGTGGTTTTTTTTGCGGTCTGGTGATTTTCCATCACAAGCTTGTGGGCGCGCCAGAATTTACCCTGATAGGCACGGTACTCGGTGAAGTGCAGCGTTTTGGAGTGCTCGGACTTGCGGTCGAAGTATTGCAGTTTGCGGACCAAGAATTCCTTCTTGTCCGTCCACCCGATTTGACGCGTGTATCCCGAATTCTCGTAGGTGGGAAAGCGTTCGATGACGAAGCATGAAAGCGCTTTGGCCTCGTCCGTCGGGCAGGGTTCGTCGCGCAAATATTTGTAGGTGAAACGCGGGACTTCCTGGGCGAGCAAATCTTCAAACGCAAACTCGCTGCCAACGAACGAGCCGGACTTGTTTGCAGAGGCAATGCGCTTTACGCGCTTGAGAGCTGGAAGAAACAGCCACTGGTCGTCGGGGGTGGTGAAGTGCGTGAAGGAGAGCAAAGCCGTTCCTTGCACATCAGCGGGTGACAAGAAGTAGGTGAGCGATTTGTCGCCGTCGGTATCTGAAATCAGTTCAAGCGCGCGAAGGCGCATGTTGCGCTCGCTCTTCTCGCCTTGGCTGTTTTCCAGGATCATTTTCATTTCGACTTTGGAGTCGACCCAGCCCTCGCTGCGCTTTTGTGCTTCCTTGGTGATTGCCAGTCCTCGTTGTTCCGGCGTTTCTGCAAGTGCCGGGCTGGCGGCGGCGAGTGCTATGACTGCGGTAAAAATCAGTTTGCGCATGGAGGTCCTCATTCGGCTGGAGCAGGTACTAACGCTTTGTCGCTCTTTCGTTTGTCGACGAACATCAGAAGCGGCGGCAACAAGAAAAAGTCCGCGATGTTGGCAAAGGCGATGCAGATCGCGGTCAGCAGGCCCATGGCTCGATTGACTTCAAACGGGGAGAGCGCCAACACCAGGAAGCCCAAAATCAGCGCTACGGTCAGAATCCACAGGGACGGACCTACTGTCGAAAACGCGTACCGCACAGCATCTTCGGGCGTGTAACCGAGCTCTCGCCGGCCGCGTATGTACTTCGACAGAATATGGATGGTTGAATCGACCACAATACCAAGACTTGTCGCGGTGACGACGGACGATGCCATACCCAATCTGCCAACCAGAAAGTACCAAACGCCGAATGTCATGATGATGGGAACGAAGTTTGGAATGAGACTGATCAGACCCAGCCGGACAGAGCGGAAAGGAACGATGAGGCAGATTGAGATCGCCAGCATCGCCCATCCCGTGCCGAAGAGATTGGCGTCGATGTTGCGCTGGGCGATGAAGGAAAACATGACGGCCGGGCTCGCGCCTTCCGTACCTTTGCTGGTGGGAATATTGGCCGCGATCCACCCATCGGCATTTGCCTTGAAGGCTCGGGTGTCGACGGCCGAGACGACGCCCTTCAATGTGATCGTCACACGTGTCGCCGACTTGTCGACGTTGATCTGATCATTGAGGTCCAGACCCAGCGGCAAGGACATTTCGTAGAGCAGCAGGTATTGTGCCCCGAGCTGGCGCTCGTCCGGCAAGCGGTAGAACGCTGGATCGTCGGCGTTCAGGTTTTTGTTCAGCCGTTTCATAATGTCGGTGATTGAGACCACGTGCAAAACATTCGGTTGTGTACGGGCCCAGTTGGCGAAGTCTTCCACTTTCTGGAGGAAGGCTGGTTCGGTCACACCATTGGCTTCTCCCGACTTGATCGAGTAATCGATGGTGTAGATGCCGGTGAGGTGTTCGAGCATAAAGTCGGTATCGCGGCGGAATTCAACGGAACGATCGAACCAGTTCACAAACTGATCGTTGAGTTCGATTTTTGGAATCTGAAGACCGAGAAACACGGTCACGCCAGTCAGCACCACCGCCAGGGGAACGCGCAGAATGATCACAAAATTGGCAAGGAAGCGCATAAACCCGCCGCCTTCGTCCGCTACAACGTCGGTGCGGATGCGCATGGGCAGGATCGCGAGAAGCGCGGGCAGGAATATCAAGGCGTAGACCCAAGTGGTCAGGACGCCGAGGGTGACGATATTGCCGAGATCGCGAAATGGCGGTGCATCGGCGGCGTTTAGCGACAAGAAGCCGATGGCGTTGGTAACGCTTGTGAGCGTGATGGCGCCAAAATTGACGCGCGTAGATTCGATAACGGCTTCAAACTGGGTGCGGCCCAGCCGGACTTCGTGGAGAAAATTGTGAATGACGTGAACACTCTCGGCGATCGCCAGCGTCAATATGATCACGGGCGCAAGCGCTGAGGGTGGGGTGAGCGTCATGTGCAGCCAGCCAGCCAACCCCATGGCGGCGACGGTCGCCATTGTGAGCACGATCATGACGCAGGCCATGGCGCTAAACGAACGCAAAAGCACCAGTGAAGTCAGTGCCACCACCAAATACATCAGCGGCACCAAGGTGGTGATGTCGGCTTGAGTGGCTTCGCCAAAGGCATTCGAAAGGGCGACGGACCCTGACAGTCTGATTTCAACGTCTGGATAACGCGATTGGAATTGCGCGAGCAGCCCACGAGCCGCCTTCATCGCGACAGACGCCTCAACCGGGCTCTTGTCAGGCAACACCATTGTCATGACAACACCGGTTGCATGACCGTCGGGGGCGATGATCCGGTTCTTGAGCAGCGGTTCGTTGACGGCGATGTTTCTCACGCGGTCGAGGCCTGCTTGATCGAGGGTTGACGGATCCTTGACCAAATCGGCGACGGCGAGGTCGTCAGCGGTAGCTTCGGTATGCTGATAATTGGCAATGGAGTCCGCACGCATGACGAAGGGAAGCTTCCAGCTTTCGTCAGTTAGCCAGCGAACCGCGCCTAGAGTTTTCTGGGTGAACACATTTCCGTCATGCGGGCGGATGACGAAAATCAGGCTGTCGCGTTTGGAGTAGACGTTCTGAATCTCGGTAAAGGCTTTGTACTGAGGATTGTCTTCCGAGAAGAAGTACCGGTAGTTGTTGGAGAAGCCCAAGTACTGGCCGCCGTAACCGGCCGCAACCACTGAGGCGATGCCCAAAAGCACGATGGGCCAGCGTAGAAAGACAATGATCCTGGCGATGACCCAAGCCACGCGGTCGCTTGAGTTCATCTTTGTTGCGGTCGCATTCGCCACTTTATGTTCCCCTTGAACACCCCAACGGTGATTACGCACTTTGACAGCGCGGTAACTTTCCGGTAAACTACACAGTGTAGTGTAGAGACCGATGAAGAAGAGTCAAGCCAGAGTCCGTTCGATTCCTTCGCGCGTAGAGATGTTGGACGCCGAGAATCCCAAGCGCAACGCCGTACTTTCGGCAGCGGCGGAGCTGTTTCTTGAACGCGGTTATGAACCGGTGAGCATGGACGCTATTGCCGCCAAGGCCGATGTTTCAAAGCGCACTGTCTATAGTTATTACGAGAGCAAGACGGCATTATTCGCCGCAATTCTAGTCGCGCATTGCAACAGCATGGGCGGTGTAGCGTTGCCCCAGCATGCGCAGGGACATGATCCACGTGTGGTGCTGACGGAATACGGTCGTGTATTCGTTCGTATGATCACGTCCCCGCGCGCTGTCGCCATGCAGCGCATTATCTTCCGTGAGGTAGAGCGGGTTCCGGACGTCGGCAGAATATTCTTCGAGAGTGGCCCCCAACGTCACATTGTAAAACTGGCCGACTATCTCAAACAGGCGGATCGCGAAAAGAAACTTGCGGTCGACGATCCCGTCGGGGCCGCGGTGTTGTTTATGTCGATTGTGAAGGCGCCATTTCACCTCCACCAATTGTGTGGCCTGTTGGGGGAAGTTCCTGAGAGCGAGATTGAACGCTCGGTGAAAAACTCAGTCAAGTATTTCCTCAAGGCATTTACCTGAGTTCAAAGCTCAATAATTTTGCAACTACAATAGGTTGTGTGAAACGGACTTGATTGGTCCAACAGAGCGTTTCGGCGACTTGAACCATCGGAAGCGTTTTGCGCGTCGATCCAGATTCAACACGAAGCCACAAAGAACACGAAGAAGTCACGATGCTGCCAGAGGTGCAGGTCGCGCGGGAGTGCGCACGCGAAATCGCGAGGCCGCGAATTAGAGAGGCAAGCATAGTATGCCCTGCGCAGCCGGGAGAAAATGGCCACGGCCTGCATTTGTGAATTCGCGTCTTCGTGCCTTCGCGTGAGAACCTTGTTGGGGCGCGTCCGACACCGCGGTCGACCGCACGCGGAAACGCGAAGGCGCGGAGGGAAAATGTGAGTGGGGGCGTGGCGCCGCCCCCCCTGCCTTACTCTGCGCACTCTGCGGCTCCGCGTGCTTCAACAGAAGCACAAGCGGTTCCAATGAGCGTGGGTGCTCGGTGCCCAAATGGGTGTTGACAAACCGGAAGCGTTGTTTCATATATGTTCTATTCGTGGTGTTGCTTATAGTTGCGTCATGAGATTGTTTTCGTCTGACGGCCGCTGAGGAGCTGGCGGTTGGCGCTGCGACTTGACAATTGCATATGGGGTTTGAGGCACTTGCGGGATTTGGCCTGGGCTGCGAATGCCGGGCTTTGTTCAAGGCACACCGCCGATGGCCGAGGGGGCTGGGCAATTTGTTTCGTGCAGGCGACCGAAACCCGACCACCCCCCTGAAAATGGCTAGATAAAGCCAAAAACAAGCGATTAACCCTGTCTAGAAAACCGCAGAAAAAGGGGGGTGGTCGGGTGGGCACGAGATTCGAAGAGACACACCCCTCTTCTCCAGTTTTCAGCGATTTCGCATGTGAGGAGGTGTTTGCGTTTGATCCAGCCTGCGCCACGAATTTTTGCGAGCGGCCTGATTGCGGCAGCCGGCGCAGCAGGAGGCGCCCAAGTGGGCGTTGAGGGGGTGAGTCCGGATGTTCTACGGCGTTCTTAGTCCTTGCTGGCGTACCCACGCTTCGGTTTTGTCTAGTGCGCGGACGAAGCGATCGAACATCTCTTCGATTTCGGGCTCGGTGATGATCAGTGGCGGGCAGAAGGCGACGCGATCGGACAGCAGTGCGCGGACCAACAGTCCCTCGTCTTGGGCGAAGTTTGCGCATGTCTGCCCAACCGACTTGGCGGGCGGAAAATTCGACTTTGCGGCCTTGTCTGCCACCAGTTCAATGCCGCCCAACAAGCCGATGCCTGTGGCTTCCCCGACAAGGGGATGGTCGCGCAAGGCGTGAAGCCGCTTCATGAAAGTCGACGAGACGCGCCGAACATGCGCCAGGATGTTGCGCTCCTCATAAATTTTCAGAGTTTCAACGGCGACAGCGGCAGCGACGGGGTGGGCGCTATAGGTGAAGCCGTGTCCAAACGTGCCGATGGCCCGGCTTTGGTCGAGCATGGCTTGGTACATGTCTTCGTGGATCAGCACCGCCGAGATTGGAAGGTAGCCCGACGACAACGCTTTGGCGCAGGACAAAGTTTGCGGGCGCATGTTTAAGCTTTGTGCGCCCCAATAGTTGCCCGTGCGGGCGAAGCCGCAAATGACTTCGTCGTCGATCAGCAAGATGTCGTGTCTGGCGAGGATGGGTTGGATGCGTTCGAAATAGCTTTGAGGGGGGACGATCACACCGCCGGCTCCCATCACGGGTTCGGCGATGAAGGCCGCAATCGTATCGAGACCTTCGCGCTCGATCAGTGTTTCAAGATCTTGGGCAAGGCGCAGAGCATATTGATCGTCGCTCTCGCCGGGCTCGGCGCCGCGATAGGCATGCGGACAGTCCGCGTAGACAATGCCAGCGACGGGTAGGTCAAAGCCGCGATGATTGTTGGCCAGGCCCGTGAGGCTGGCGGCGACGAGTGTGACTCCGTGATAGGCTTTGTTACGGCTGATGATTTTCTTCTTGTTGGGTTTGCCGTGGGCGTTCCAGTAGTACCAAGCCAGTTTCACTTGCGTGTCATTGGCTTCCGAGCCTGAATTGGCAAAGAACACTTTTGACGCGGTAAAAGGGGCGACTTCCTTTAGGCGTTCGGCGAGTTCAATGGCCGGTTCGTGGCTGCGTCCGGCGAAGATGTGAGAAAAGGGGAGTTCGCGCATCTGGCGCGCTGCTGCTTCGACCAGGCGCTCTTCGCTGTAGCCGAGGCTGACGCACCAAAGCCCTGCAAGGCCATCGATGAAGTCCTTTCCGCGGCTGTCATAGATGAAGATGCCCTTGCCGCGCTCAAGGATGTGGGGTCCGACGTCCCGGTGTTTTGCCAAGTTGGTGTAGGGGTGAATCAGCGCTTCAACATCGCGCGTTTG
>JANOFD010000534.1:0-2777 GCA_031413455.1 Rhodobiaceae bacterium | reverse complement strand
CGCAGCCACTTCCCCCGCACGCGGGGGCAGACAGAAAATCTGGTGTCTTCCTCCGCTTGCGGGGGAAGTACCTGCGCCCGCCGAAGCCCCTTGGCGAAGGCGGGCTGCAGGGGATGGGGGAGCGGCCCGCATTCCCCCGCGTCTCAAATCTCCAGACAGATCTTTCCGAAATGCTGCTGTGAGCGCTGGTGGGCAAAGGCTGATGCGATTTCTTCCAGCGGGAAGCGCTTGTCGAGCACGGGTTTGATGCCGTTGGCCTCGATCGCTGCGATCATGTCCTCTTGATCCTCGCGCGAGCCGACGGTGATGCCGCGCACGGTGACGCTTTTGCTCATCTGCAGGGCGGTCATGACTTCGCCGGACCAGCCCGTCAGAACGCCAATCAGCGAGATATGGCCACCAATCCGGCAGGCGGTGATCGACTGGTTCAGTGTGCCGGGTCCACCGACTTCAATTACGGCGTCGACGCCGCGTCCGGAAATTTCGGCAGCGGTGCGGCCCCAGTTGGTATCGGACTTGTAGTTGATCAGGTGATCGGCCCCCAGCGTCTTCAGCCGCGCGAGCTTCTCGTCTGATGACGACGTTGCAATCACTGTTGCACCCGCCGCCTTGGCAATCTGCAAAGCAAAAATAGACACGCCACCCGACCCTTGAGTCAACACGACATCGCCGGGTTTGAGACGCGCATCGACGATCAGCGCCCGCCACGCGGTCAGCGCGGCACATGGCAGGGTGGCGGCTTCAGTCAGCGACCAGCCTTTGGGCAAACGGGTGAAGGCGGTGGCCGGCATGGCGACGAGCTCGGCGCCAAAACCGTCGGCGTGATCGCCCGGAACCCCCTTCAACCGTTCGAGCGAAGGCCTGCCTCCCGCCCAGTTGGGAAAGAACGTCGAGAGCACCTGGTCGCCGGTTTTGAACGCCTGCACGCCTTCACCGAGGGCCACAACTTCGCCCGCGCCGTCGGACATCGGAATGCGGCCATCAGCGACGGGTATCATGCCATAGACGACCGCCAGGTCATGGAAGTTCAGCGAACTGGCGCGCACGCGAACAAGAATTTCGCCGGCCTTGGGCTTTGGCTCGGACCGTGTCTCGATCACCAGTTTGTCCGGTGCACTCTGGGCTTTGACGGCTGCTACTTTCATGTCTGCAATCCTTTGAATGGTGAGATGAGGCACCGTAGTTGCTTCGGCCGGCAATTTCCAGAAGTGCGGGTGGCGGGATAAGGCAACGACGTCGCAGAATCGGGCGCCTGGCCACATTTCGTTTTCCTTGCGGTCAGCAGCCGCCATGGTATTGAACAGTGATGGCAGTCCTTGGCAAACTCTCAATTCGCCGATCGCGGCCCGGCGATGCGCCGATCCTCATGGCAATTTTGTACGATACCTTCGAGAGCACATGGCGCCCGAACATTTCTGCCCAAGCAGCCGAGGCCTATCGCAAGGCGGACCGTCCTGCTGACTACGTCAACAAGCGCGGGCAGGAGTTCTGGGTCGTCGAGCGCGATAGCGAGCTCATCGGCTTTGTCGATTGGCAGGAGGACTTTGTGAATGCGCTGCATGTACGCACACGCTTTGCGCGCAGCGGTGCGGGTACCTGCTTGATGGACAAGGCCGAGGCTGAGATTGCCAGGCAAGGCTTTATCTCTGCACGCCTCGAGACGGACACTTTCAACACGGCGAGCCAATCGTTCTATGCCAAGCGTGGTTACGAGGAGCGCGAGCGCTATCGGGATTTGGAATGGAACAGCGGCTTGACGACGATCTTGCTCGTCAAGCGGTTAGGGTGACGCAATCGCGCGCGGAGCGAGGCCGGTAGAAGTGAGCGATGTACGCGCGACGGTGTGAAAGTGGCGTGGCAATGTGGGTTCTTATTGCACGGGACTCTGTTGGGAGGCGCCCTGCGCCGCCTCATTCCAGCGTGGCGTAGTTCGTCGAGCGGTCGGTGGCGCTGGTGCCTGCGACTTCGGTTACGCACGCGGCCAGATCTTTCAGATAGCGGTCCATCACGCCGGTGTTGCTGTTGCTGACTGTCGAGTGCAGTGAGTCCGGCGGTGTTTGGCGGTCGTGGAACCAGCCGCGTTTGAGCAGCGCATCGCCGAGCGCGAAGATGTCGATGCGGCGGGCTGAGGCGGGGTCGGCTGCCAAGGCGACGAGGTGATAGTTGCCCGCACCAAGTACGCGGATGCCGTCGATGGCTTCGATGCCTGCGCGCATTTGATCGGCGTTGCGCAATGTCGCTGCGGTGAGGCGCACATAGCCCTCCAGCCCCAGATGCTGCATCACGGCCCAGGCGGTTGCCATCGGCAGGCCGGAGCGGGTGCCTTGCAAATTTGGTGACGCATAGAATCCGCCGAGCCAATCGTCGAATGTAAACGTCTGATAGGCGCGCAGGTTCTTGTCGCGGTAGAGCACGACCGAGGCGCCCTTCGGCGCGTAACCCAGCTTGTGAATGTCGGCGGAGATCGACGTCACGCCCTCGACACGGAAATCCCACGGCGGCACGGAGCGGCCCAGCTTCTCCACGAAGGGCAGGACGAAGCCGCCCATGCAGCCATCGACATGGCAGTTCGCATTCGCGGTGCGGGCGAGCGCTGCGATGGCCGGAATATCGTCGACCACGCCTTGCGGATATTGCGGTGCGGAGCCGACGATGAGAACCGTGTTTGGCGTGACGGCGTTCGCCATGGCGTGCGTGTCGGCGGTCCAGTCGGCGCGCACTTTGGTTTTCGAAACCTTGATGTCGTAGATGTGGGCGGCCTTGTGGAAGGCGGCATG
>JANOFD010000533.1:0-2023 GCA_031413455.1 Rhodobiaceae bacterium | reverse complement strand
GGACTTCCCCCGCAAGCGGAGGAAGACAGAAGTTCTTCGCGTCTTCGCGGCAAAAAAAGTCATTGCCACAGCTCAATCAATTTCAAAAATCGCTTCAACCTCGACCGCTACGTTGCGCGGCAGGGAGCCGGCGCCGACGGCGGCGCGGGCGTGCTTGCCCTGGTCACCGAAGACTTGAACGATCGTGTCGGAGGCGCCGTTGACGACTTCGGGGTGTTGCGCAAAGCCCGGTACGGCGTTGACGAAACCAGTGAGTTTTACGCAGCGTTTGACGCGGTCGAGATTTCCAGCACAGGCTTCGCGAACCTGGGCTATGATGTTCAGCGCGCAAAGTCTGGCTGCAGCCTGCCCCTGTTCCACGGTGAAGTCTTTGCCGACTTGACCCACATATTCCAATCCGTTTGGGCCCAAGGTCACTTGGCCCGAGACAAACACCAGGTTGCCGCTGACGACGAAGGGCACATAATTTGCGACCGGCGCGACGGATTTGGGTAGAGTGATGCCAAGGTCTTTGAGGTGCGCGTCGATGCGTCCGGTCATGATGCAGTCCCTTTGCGAATTCCGGTTGGCCATGCAAGAAACGTGAACCTCGCAAATTGCCAAGAGCCTTGCAACTGACGGATAGTGAGATTCGATGACAAAACGACTTGATGCCGATGATCGCTGCCCGGTGCGTGACGGTTTATACATGCCGGCGGAATGGGCGCCCCACGCGCGAACCTGGATGGCGTGGCCGTGCCGGTTGGAGCCTTGGGGATCGGCGGAGGGTCTGTTGCGGGCGCAGGTGGGCCTTGCGGGCGTGGCGCGCGCCATATCGGGGTTCGAGAAAGTAACGATGGCCGTGCGTCCTCAAGACAAGGACGAAGCGCGGATGGCGCTGGGCAAGGGCATCGAATTTCTTGAAGTCGATATCGATGATTCGTGGACGCGAGATATTGGCCCGGTGTTTGTAACCGACGGGCGCGACGGCGTTGCTGGCGTGCATTGGCGCTTTAACGGTTGGGGGAACAAATATCATCCCTATGACAATGACGCGGCCCTGAGTGGGCGGATTATCGAAGCGCTGGATATGCGGCGCTATGAAGGGCCGATGGTGCTGGAAGGCGGCTCGCTTTCGGTTGACGGAGAGGGGACGTTGATGACAACGGAGCAGTGTTTGCTCAATGCCAATCGCAATCCGAACCTAAGTCTTCAGCAAATCGAAGAGCGCTTGGCGCTTTATCTTGGGGTTACCAAAATTATTTGGTTGGGAGAAGGACTTGAAGACGATGAAACCGACGGCCACGTCGATAACATCGCGTGCTTTGCGGGGCCTGGCCGCGTGATGGTGTATGCTCCTCAATCGAAGGGCGATTTGAACGACCGGGTGATGCGGGATAATCTGGCGCGGCTGAAGTCGGCGCGGGATGCGAGGGGCCGCGCGCTGGAGATTATCGAAATTCCAGAGCCTGCGCCCCGAGAGCGTCATGACGGGCGGCGGCTTGATATGAGTTACATCAATTTCTACTTCACGAATTATGGGGTGGTGATGCCGTCGTTCGACGATCCCAAGGATGGCGATGCGCTCAAGATTATGCAAAAGGCGTTTCCTGACCGGCGGGTTGTTCAGGTACCCAGCCTTGATCTTGTGCAAGGCGGTGGTGGAATTCACTGCATCACGCAGCAGCAACCGGCGGGTGAGGCGTTGAAAGCGGAAAGGTTCGAGCGATGAGACAGGTCACACTTGCCGCCACGCAAATGGCTTGCGGGCCAGACCGGGCGGCCAATGTCGCGAATGCGAAACGCCTGGTGCGTGAAGCGAAGGCAAAGGGCGCGCAGGTCGTTTTGATCCAGGAATTGTTCGATACGCCCTATTTTTGCAAGGACCAGTTTGCGAAACATTTCGCATTGGCAGAACCGTTTGAGGGCAATGGGCTGATCAAAGAGTTTTCGGCCCTGGCGCGAGAGTTGAACGTCGTGTTGCCGCTGTCGTTTTTTGAGCGGGCCAACAATGCGCATTTTAACTCTCTGGCGATGATCGACG
>JANOFD010000532.1:0-11752 GCA_031413455.1 Rhodobiaceae bacterium | reverse complement strand
GCCTGCCTGCAAGGAAGCCAGGTATTCCAGCAGGCGGACGCGGGTTTCGTAGGGAATGATGCAGGTGTGTCGCATGACATCACGCCCTAAAATTTGCGTCGCTTTCGCAACTGCGTGGGTCCAGATCGCTCTGGGCCCACGAGATTTTTCCCCTCGGAGAATTCCATGTTGAACAAATTCAAACTCATCGCCGCCGCAACGCTGGCCTTAGGCCTTGCCGGTATCGCTCACGCCTATCAAGTCTCACCGATGATCTACGACATGACGCAGTCGGGCAAAGGCGCGAGCGCCGTCATCCGCGTCAACAACACAAACGCCTCAGCCATCACAATCGAACTGCAAGCTGAAAAGCGCCTGTTCGACGAGGCAGGCAAGGAATCCCGCCAAGCGGCCGACGCCGATTTCGTTCTCTTCCCACCCCAGGCGGTGATCCAGCCCGGTGCCACGCAAGCCGTGCGCGTGCAATATGTGGGGCCACAATCGCTCGACAAATCCGTCACCTACACCATCACGGTCAAGCAAGTGCCGGTGAAGCTGCCCAACGACGGCAAGAGCGGCGTGCAATTCGTCTTTAATTTCTCGACAGTCGCCAACATCGTCCCCGATGGCGCCAAGGCGCTCATCGCATCGACGCTCGCCGCAGACGGCAAGAAGCTGAAACTCACCTTGAAGAACACCGGCAACAAATACGCCAACCTGGCGCTCTCCAATGTCGAGCTCGAAGGTGCCGGCTTCAAGGCCACGATCAGAGACGACGAATGGCGCAAGGCGCTCGGCACCAGCTGGATCCTGCCCGGCGGCACGCGCGTGATCGAACTACCCAAGCCCGACAAAGCCCCGGCAACGCTCAACGCAAAGTTCACGCTTGTGGAAGCCGGTCAGTGAAGCAGGGCCCCCGCAAGCGGAGGAAGACACCAGAACTTCTGTCTTCCCCCGTTTACGGGGGAAGTGGCTGCGCAGCACTTGCTGCTGCAGACGATGGGGGACTTCGCGGAGAGAGCCCTCATCCGTCACGCCGCGAAGGTGCGGCGCGCCACCTTCTCCCACAGGGAGAAGGGCTATACACATTATTTGATAGCCCTTCTCCCTTTGGGAGAAGGTGGTGCGGCGCTCTTCGCGCCGTGACGGATGAGGGGACGCGCGCGCTGTTCGTCCTCATGCTGCTCACCGTCCCCGCCCTCGCCGCGTCCGAATTCAAGCTCGCGCAAACCGTGCGCACCTACAATCTCACGCTGCCGCTAATCTTCCAGGGCGCCTATCTGGGAGACGTGCCGGTCGCAGCAGCGCCCAGCGGCCAGATCAGCGTCAACGTCGAGCGCTTTATTGGCCTGCTCGGCCAGCGCCTGTCCCCAGAAATGGCCTACATGCTCAAGCAGCTTGGCGGCGGCGAGCAACTGGCGCCCATCGAAAAATTCGCACCCGCAGGCATCGTCATCATCTACGACAGCGCCAAGCTCGAACTGCGCGTCACCATTCCGGTCGACAAACAGGGCGGCCAATCGCTCTCGGCCATCGACGACGACGCGCGCGGCCGCCCACCCCAATCAACAATCCCTGCCGAACGTTTTTCCGCTTCGTTGACGCTGACCGCGCGCCAGTCCTATGTCTGGTCGCCGTCGACCGCAGAGGGCTGGGACCCGTTCCGCCTCTCGGCCGATCTCGCCGCCAATCTGTTCGGCGCCAAAGGCATTCATGTTTTCGCGCAAGGCGAATTCGACGAGGCCTCGGCCGATGCGTGGCATCGCGGCAATATTGTGCTGATCCACGACGATGTGGAAACCGCACACCGCACATCGCTGGGTGACGTGACGCCAGTGCCTGCGGGCTTTCAAGCCTCACCGATTCTCGGCGGCCTCTCGTTTCAGCGCCAGTACGGCGAGCTTCAGCCTTTTCGCAACATCCGCCCGTCCGGCCTGTTCCGCTTTTCGCTTGATCGCGCTTCGACCGTCGAGGTCGTCGTCAACGGCACAACCATCAGAACACTGCGCCTGGACGCCGGACAATACGATCTGAAAGATTTTCCGCTTTTCAACGGCCTGAACGAAGTCGAACTTTATGTCGTGGACGAATTCGGCCGCCGCCTGATCGCAACCTTCTCGCAGTTCTTCTCCGCCAGACTGTTGAACAAGGGCGTCGCCGAATACGGCGCCACGCTTGGCATCCCGCAAATGCGCGACGCCGGCGACCAACTGACCTACGACGACAACAACCTCACGTTCTCCGGCTACGCGCGCTACGGCCTGCTTGAGAATGTGACAGTCGGTGCAAATTTCCAGAACGACACCAACCAATGGCTGGGCGGTGTCGAACTCGGCTGGGCATCCCCCATCGGCACGCTGGGCATCATCGCCGGTTGGAGCGAGATCGAGGGTCTGGCAACCGGCCACTCGACACTGATCAACTATGAAGCCTCGGCCGAAGCGGTTTGGCACTTCAAGAACCCGCAGCTGAACCTGTCCTACCTGAACACCAGCGAACACTTCGCCAGTGTTGGCACCGTGACCCCCGATCAACGTGTCGCCTCGGAATTTCGTGGCCGCCTGTCGACGCAATTGCCTTACGAGCTTGGCTTGGGGCTGGCAGGCTCCCACAGCCAGGGGCGCGGTCTTGAGCCTGACGAGCGCCGCTATAGCCTTTCCATCAGCCGCAATCTGGGCTTTGCCGATTTGACCGCCTCAAGCGAGCATACACAACGCGACAGCGTGCCGAACGAGAACCGCTTTCTGCTGACGTTGTCGACGTCGCTGTCGGAGCGCGAAAACACGCGCGCCTCGTTTGACTCGCAAACCGATCAATATCAGGCCGAGTACTCGCGCTTCCAGCGCAACGAACTTGGCGACTACGGCCTGCGCGCCTCCCTGCTGCGCGACAACGACCGTGTCACCGGAACCGGCGAAGCCGCCTACAACGCCAACCGCTTTGGCCTGGTGGTTCAGCACGATGCCATCGCAGACACAACAACGTCGCAGATACAGTCGCAGCGCAGCTCCTACACCATCGCCACACAGCTAGCCTTCGCCGGCAACGACGTGGCGTTCGGACGGCCCGTCGGTCCGCGCTTTGCCATCGTCAGCGCCCACGACACACTTGACGCCAGCCCCGTCGGCGTGACGCAAAACAAGGGCAGCAAGACACGTCAGGCGCAAGCCGATGCCCTGGGACCCGCACTCGTGTCGGCCGGTGGCGCCTATCAACCGCAAAGCGTCTATGTCGACGTGGAAAACTTGCCCGCGGGCTACGACGCAGGCACCGGTCAATACGATCTCTTCCCCGGCCCCGCATCGGGTTACGCCGTGATGGTCGGATCGGAAGCCTCGCATGTGATCATGGGCACGCTGATCGGCGGCGACGGCCAGCCGCTGGCACTGCTCGGTGGTGAAGTGCGCTCCAAAGACAACCCGAACTTCAAACCCGTGCTCGTTTTCACCAACAGCGCCGGGCGCTTCTTTGCCGAGGGCCTGGCGCCCGGCCGCTACAACATGGTCTTAGGACCCGCCCTCGACATCATCGTGCCGCTGGACGTGCGCGAAGACCACAAAGGCGTGATCGACGCGGGCACCATCACCGTGAACAAGGAGATCTGACGATGATGCGGACGCCGACTCTGATTTTGATCGGACTTGTCTTTGCCATCCCCGCGCACGCGAGTACCTGCAACGCGCAAATCTCCGCGATTACGCCGCTGCCCGTTGTTGCCTACGATCCTTTCGACAATGTGGCGCGCAGTGCAGACTTTGAGGTCGAGTTCACCAATAACGGTCCCGACAACTGTAATCTGAGCCTTGCCGTGGCAAGCCAGGCGCCCGGCAGCACGCGCTATCTCGCAAATTCTGGCGCCCAGTTGCGCTATGTAATCGAGAAACCCGACGGCGACGACTACGCCAACAACATTGCCGCGCCACAAGGCTCGATCACGCTGAAAGGCGGCGCCGGAAAGGTCAAGTCCATCACCTTGCGCCTCAAAGTACCGCGAGGCCTGATCGCGCCGGCAGCCATTTACAGTGACACGTTGAGGTTTCGCGCCTATCAGGCCGGCACCGCCATCCAAATGGGTCCCGAGCGCACCGCTCTCGCGCGCGCCGCGGTCGAGCCCCGCGCGCAGGTCAACATCGCAGGCACCTCGAGTTCCAACTTCGGTGCGTTCGGCATCGATCAGATCGACTTCGGCATACTCGACAGCAACGAAACCCGCGAGGCCGCCGTCCAGGTGCGCGCAACCCGCAGTGTCGCCATCTCGATCTCTTCGCAACATCAGGGCAAGCTCAAGCACAAGGCGTTGCGCGGTGATCCGGGCGTGCCGTATTTCATGCGCATCGAAGGCGAGAACATAACACTCAGCGGCGCGCCGTTCCTGCTCCTCCGTGCTCCGCCAGCGTCGCTCGACGGCGCCAACTACCGCATGCAGCTGCGCATCGGCGATACCAGTGGGCGCCCGGCCGGCAATTATCAGGACATGCTCACCATCACCGTGAGCCCGCAGTGATGGCAAGCAGCAAACACAGACACCACGCACTCACCGCCGCCTACATTGTGTTTTGGACCGTGGCGCTCTGGGTAGCGCTTCCCTCAGGCTGCGCCGCCGGATCGGCCACTGTGCAAATCAAGGCTAACGTGCCCTTGGCCTGTGAGGCCAGCATCGAGAAATTTGAAGTCGAGTCCCTCACGCCCCTGCGCATTGAGGCGAGTGTTCGCCAGTCCTGCAACTCGACCCATGAATTGTCGGTCACCTACGATCCCGGCGCCCTGTCGCAACCAGGCGCGTTGTCCATGATATATGGCGAAAGACAGCCTGTCGAAAGCCTGCCGGGCGAGGTCAGCTTCGGCACGTTTCAATTAACCCAGTCGACGACGGAGTTGCACATTTTCTACGACGGCGGCACGCTGGAAGAGCGCCAGCAATTCTCCCGCACAATCGCCATCGCGCTCACCCCGCAATAGCAGCCGCGTCTCCCCTCACCCTTTTTTGCGAAGAGCAAAAAAGGGTGAGGGGACCTCTAAATCCCCAGCAGATCCCGCAGGCTCAGCACCTTGTGCACATTCTTGACTTTTGACAGCGCTACCGAGAATTCCTTTTCGGGATTGTACTGCTTCAGTTTCAGTTGCGTCGCCGTTTTGCCCACCAACAGCTTGACCATAGCAACGCCCGGCTCATTTTCGGCCGCACCCACCATCTCAATCACGACGTGGTCGCCGCCGACCGGCGGGCGCGCGGGCGTCACATAAATCAGATCGCCGTTCTTGTTCCACGGCGACATCGAATCGCCCAGCACCCACAGCGCATACATCGAACGCAGTTTCATCACGCCGGGCGGCCGACGCACATAGTCGACGACCTGGCCGTTGAAACTGAAATCACCGTCCGAGCCGCCCACCGCCGTGCCGAACACCGGCACATCGACCGGCATCGAGGTCACACCGGCAGCCTGCACCGCGCCGAACGTCGCGTTGGCGGAATAGGCGTCAGCTTCGCCAAGCAAGGTGGCAATCGTAATCCCCAGCGCCTTGGCCAGCCGCTTTATGTTTTCGCGGCCCGGAGGTTCCTTGCCGGTTTCCCATTGCGATATCGCAGGCTGGGAGACCTCAAGCTCCGACGCCAGCTCGACCATGGTAAAGCCGCGCCCCTTGCGAAATTCGCGAATACGCGCGCCCAAACGTGAATTTTCCAGATCTTGTTGCCGCTTTGTCATCGTCATCTCACCTGTTGTCTCTTGCGTTCCGTATTTGTTTCACATATATGTTTTTTATAAGTGAATATCAAGTGGGTTTTTCATCCGGCGGCGCAGGCACGTCAGGCGCCAAATGTTCAAGTAAAAACAAGGGGTTAAGCTGAATGCGTGAGGCGAATTGCAATATAAGCGGCACCTTTGTTTTTGGCCGGAGCAGGCCATGAGATGGGCCCGCGCCACGATTGCCGCCCGAATCCGCGAAACCTGGGACACGCTGCGCCGGGTTCCCGAATCCAGGGTGCCGGGTCACGTCTCCAGTTGGCCGCCTTATGTGCTCGATGCGATGGAGGCGTATGGTTACGGCGAAGTCATCGTTCGCCTGTCACCGGCCTCACCCCAGGCCATTGACCGGATGGAGGAAGTCTTCGACTGGTTTATCGATCTTGAAGGCAAGCCGCATCTCACCATCGCCATGTGGCTGACCTGCGGCATCGGTATGGGTCCCAAGCGTGCCGGGGACATCATCGGCGTCCACCGCGACACCGTCCGCGCCCGCCGCGACGAAGCCCTGGACACAATCGCCCACGCCCTCAACCACCCAAAAGCGCGGGCGGCGTAACAAGAAAGAATTTTCACCGCGAAGCCGCAAAGGGCGCGAAGAAGTTGAGAAACTGACCGGCGCGGAGCGCGCCCGCTAATTTTTTCTTCGCGCCCTTCGCGGCTTCGCGGTGAATTTTCTATCTGCTGTCTTTCTCCTTCCCGCACGCGGCGCCAGTTAATGAGTTGTTAGGAACTGCGGCCACACCTTACCAAAGACTAAACGCAAGTGATTTGTGAGGGGGCATCATGCGCCGGTTCTTGTTGGCGGGTTTGTGCATAGCAGTCTGTGCGAGCATCGCATCGGCTGACGAACCCAAGGCCGAAGAACCGGCGCCGCCCGCGAATCTCCAACTCACCTACACCGCCGATCTCTGGCGCGTCGATAGCGGCAGCGACGAAGACATGGTCTATCTCGACAACCTCGATCTCCAGCTTTCGCTTGATCTGGAACAGCTCTGGGGCTGGTCCGGCGCGCAGATGTTTGTCTACGGCCTGTACAATAATGGCAACAGCGTCAGCGAATTGAGCGGGGATTTCCAGGGCGTCTCCAACATCGAAACAGGTACCCCAGCCGTGCGCCTGTACGAGGCCTGGATCGACCAGACATTTGCCGGCGGCAAGGGCTCGCTGCGCCTGGGGCTCTACGACTTGAACACCGAGTTCGACGCAGGCGAAGTGCGGGCTCTCTTCATAAATCCCTCGCATGGCATCGGTGCGGATTTCGCGCAGTCCGGGCACAACGGTCCTTCGATCTTCCCGGTCACCAGTCTGGCTGCGCGCCTCAACTGGAGCTTCGACAACAACGTCTATCTCCGCGGTGCCATCTTTGACGGTGTCCCCGGTAACCCGGGGCATCCCGCGCGTACCACCATCGACTTTCAGAAAGGTGACGGAGTATTGCTTGCCGCCGAAACCGGAATCGCGCGCGACGGCCGCTTGTGGTCGCTGGGCGTCTGGACGTACACCGAGGAATTTCCCGACCTCGTAACCGATCAGACACACATTAACACTGGCGCCTACATCGCGCTGGAAGAAAGGCTTTTGTCGAAGGACAGCGGCAGCAACTTTGACCTCTCCGGCTCGCTGCGTTTCGGCATTGCCAACGACGACATCAATCCGCTGTCATCGTTCTTCGGCGCAACGCTTGTGGCAACCGGCGTCTTCCCGGGCTGGCCCGAAGATCAGCTGGGCCTCGGCGTTGCTGTTGCCAATGGCGGCGACAAATTTCAGTCAACGTTCGATGTTCCGGACGAGCGCGAGATCAACGTCGAACTCACCTATTTCGCCAACCTCACGCCAAGCCTCTCGATCCAGCCCGACATCCAATGGATCATCAACCCCGGCCTCGACGGCGAAGCCGATGACGTCTTCGTCTTCGGCATCCGCCTGCAGCTGAACAAGAACTGGGCAGTCAGCTAAGGCGTCCCCTCACTCCGGCAGCGGGTAATAGACGGACTTTGCCTTGGTCTCTCCGCCCAACGCAAGACAGTGGTCCTTCTGGCGCTCGACATGGGCGCGATCCTGATTACGGTCGCGCTGGATGTGCATTTGCCCGTGGCTGGCCGCATGCAGGCAATGCGACAAGGCCTGCGTTGACCCATGCCCACCCAACAGGAACGCCGCACAGGCTTCACTCATGTGCCGGCGTTGCCCTTCAATGATACCGCGCAGTGACGGTTCCATCCGCCACGCCAGCGCCTGACCGCGCGCCGCTTCCCGTTGGCACGCTGTCACCAAATCTGCACTCGACGTCTGCGCCGCCATCGCATCCGCCCCCAAAACAAGTCCCGCCGCCAGCAACGCTCCCACCATCTTGCGCATCATAAACGCTCCCAATTTGTTCCAATCCGGGACATATCCGGCATCGGAGTTCACCTGACAGGACAGCAATGCAGCTCTCATGCCCACGCTGCCCTGTCTTCCCTGGCAAGATAAAACTTATCATTTTATTTCCAGAACCCGAACACTGTCGCCCATTGATCCGAGTCGCCCGGTCTGCGTTGCCAGGGAATAGTTACGATTAAAATGGGCATTCCGGGACGGTCGCTCGCTATTTCGACCGCTTTTGTCTGCTGCGTTTTGACCTTGGGCGGCGCGGGCATTTGGGGAATGTGGTCGCTGGAAAACGTCATCAAACGCACGTCGCAAGCCAGCACGGCGCTCGCAGATCAAACGCTGTCCGACATGATGCATGATGCCTTGCGCGCCGACGTCCTGAGTGCGCACCAGTTCGCGCTTGAAGGACCCGCAGCCGAACACAGCAAGGAAATCACTGATGACGTCAAAGAGCATGGCGACAGGTTTGCCGAATTGACCGCAGACATTCTGAAGATAGATCTGCCTGTGGACGTGCGCGAAAAAGTCGAAGCGAGGATACCGCTCATAAGTTCCTATCACGAAGACGCACGCCTGACTGCAAATGCCGCATTGGAACAGCCGGAAATTTATGCCACCCGCGCCGCGCCCTTTCAGGTGCACTTCAAGGACATGGAAGGTCCCATGGGAGCAATAGGCGAAACACTCGAAGCCTTTCAGAAACAGGTTGCCAGCGAGGCCGCCTCCATTGCGCGACTGTCTCAATACACGCTCTATTTTTCCGCCGCGATCGCCTTGTGCATCGCGTTCTTCTCGCACTATTTCTCGCGCCGGACCGTCGTTGCACCGCTCAAAGTGATGGCGCAAAATATGAAACGGCTCGCCAGCGGTGACTTGAAAATCGAGATTACAAATCTTGAGGGACACGACGAAATCGGCGCGATGGCCCGCGCCCTCGAAGTATTCAAAAGCAACGCCCTTGAAACGGAAAGCCTGGCCGTCAAACAACGCGAGAACGCAACCCGCGCCAGAGGAGATCGCGAGGCGGCACGCCATCGCATGGCCGACGACTTCGAAGCCCAAGTCGGTATCATCGTCACGTCTGTGGCAAAATCTTCGGTCGAAGTTGAAAACTTCGCCACGTCCATGACAAACGCGGCAGAAGCGACAGCAATGGAATCAAACGCCGTCGCCAGTTCACTTGATGCCGCAACCGCCAACGTGCAATCCGCCGCCAGCGCCGGCGAAGAACTTGCAGCCTCCATCCAGGAAATCTCGCGCCAGGTCACCCGCTCGGCCGAGTTGGCAACCGCCACCGTCGAAGACGCGCGCGCGGGCGAAGCCGGCAAGGGCTTTGCGGCGGTCGCCTCCGAAGTCAAGAGCCTCGCCAACCAAACCGCCCATGCGACCGCAGAAATCTCCAAGCAGATCGCGTCAAGCCAGACCGTCACTCAAAGTGCAATCGTAGCCATCCAGAAAATCGGTGAACGCATTGCGGAAATGAATGAAATTGCAACCGCAATCCGCGCCGCGATGAGCCAGCAGGAAAGCGCGACTCGCGAAATTCCGCAAAGCATGTCGCAGGCCGCCGCCGGCACATCCCAGGTCAACCACGCGCTGGTCAACGATTTCAGGGTGGCCGACGAAACCGGCGCCGTCGCCAGCCAGCTCTCGGCCTCCTCCGTGACTCTGTCAACGCAATCCACCAACCTGCGTCTACCCGTCGACAAATTTGTACACTCGGTCCGAACCGCCGGATGAGGGACCTCCCAGCCAGACAAATCCCCCCATCGCGTTAACCATGCATTTACCCCAAACCCGCTACCACAGCCAGAATCGTCCGTCTCCCAGAACATCGTCAAAGGCGTGCAGTTTCCATGATCAACCTCTCCGTCAAAACGCGTTCAGTCGTCATCTCATCGGCATTTGTCGGTTGCGTGCTGGTCTTGGGCGGGGTGGGTATCTGGGGAATAGGATCGCTGTCGGATATCATCAGTCGCACCGCACAGGCGGGATCGGCGCTGGGGGGGCAGGTCGAGTCTGACATGATGCACGATGCGATGCGCGCGGACGTGCTGATGGCGCGCCAGATCTACCTCGAAGGCAAAGCCGCAGAAGAGTCCAGTCAACTTTATGCCGACGTCAAGGAGCACGGCGAACGGTTCGTCCGGCTGGTTGAAGAAAATCTTACACTCGGACTGCCAGCGGATGTGCAGACAAAGCTGGAAGAACTGTTACCCCGCGTCAAAGCCTACTACACTGACACCGCAGCCACCGCAAAAGCCGCGTTGGAAATGCCTGAAGCCTATCCAGCCCGCTCCGCCGCCTTCCAGAAACATTTCAAAGACATGGAAGGCCATATGGAGGCAGCGTCAGGCGTACTCGAAGAATTTCAGACGAGGGTCGCCGCGGAAGCAGCCTCCGTCGAACAGGCCGCTGCATACACACTCTACATAGCAGCGGCCATCGCATTGGGCATTGCCTTCCTGGCGCATTACTTTTCGCAACAGACACTGGCTTTGCTGGCCAGCATGGGCGTAGAACAACAACGCGCCGACGAACAACGCGCCGACGAACAACGCGCCAACGAACAACGCATTCAGCGCGAACTCGCTGCCCGCTTTGAAACGACCGTAGGTACAATCGTGTCTGCTGTCGTGACGTCCACCTTGCAGGTATCGGGTTCGGCGCAATCTATGGCCGACGCCGCGGGGACCGCACGCTCCGAATCGGCGACTGTCGCCAGTGCGGTCAACGTGTCGATGGGCAGCGTTCAAACCGCCGCCAGCGCCTCGGAAGAACTTTCGGCTTCCATCCATGAAATAAGCCGCCAGGTCGAGCGCTCGGTCGAACTCGTCGCCGCCGCCGTGGAAGACGCTCGCCGCACCGACGCCACGGTTCAGGGCCTCGCTGTCGCGTCGCAGAAAATCGGCGAAGTAGTCAAGATGATCCACGACATTGCCTCGCAGACCAATTTGCTCGCCCTCAACGCAACCATCGAAGCCGCGCGTGCAGGCGAAGCAGGCAAGGGCTTTGCCGTTGTCGCCTCTGAAGTGAAAAATCTCGCCAACCAGACCGCTCGCGCCACCGAAGAAATTTCGGCACAGATCTCGTCGAGCCAGGCCGCCACGCAGCAGACCGTCGATGCCATTCGCGCCATCGGCGTGCGCATCGCCGAGATGGACCAGATCGCTTTGGCGATCCGCTCCGCCGTTTCGCAGCAGAGTGGTGCGACCGAACAGATCGCCCGCTCGATGGCGAGTGCCGCCACCGGAACCCAGGAAGTCAGCTACTCCATCGGCAACGTCGCCCGCGCCTCCGCCGACGCCGACACAGCCGCCAGCCAGCTCAAAACCGTAGCCTCGGGCCTCTCGACCCAAACGACCCAGCTGCGCGAGGAAGTGGACACCTTCCTGAAATCCATGCGCAATGCGGCATAGCCCCCCAACGTCTGCAGCCCACCTTCGCTAAAGCTCCGGTCGGCGCAGCCACTTACATGTTCTGGACGTCCGAATCAGTAGATGCTGAGCGGATATTCGGAAGGGGAGGCCCCCCCTTCCGAATTGGCGGCCGGGACCGTCAGCCACTCTGAAGTTTCAGCTTCATGGGGAAGCCTGGTCCGGCCGTCTTTGGTTCTTGTCCTCAACAGATGCAAGGGAGTAAGCCCCGCA
>JANOFD010000531.1:0-15609 GCA_031413455.1 Rhodobiaceae bacterium | reverse complement strand
CTACAACCCGCAGCCTGAGCCTGTGTTCACCGGCGTCGCCTACGACGACAGCGCCATCGTCTCGGTCAGCGACCCGGTGCCCGACCGCGACGCCATCACGCCGCCGGTGCTCCACCCGAAATACGGCAAGATCAACCCGGTCTCGCTCAGCGTGACACTGAAATCCGGCGTCTCGCTTGCCGCCATTAGCAGTCTCTATCACCAAGCCAAGATCGAGAAATCCGACGACATGACCGCAACTGTTACGCTCGACGGCAACGTGCCGGCCGACCGCGACTTTGTCTTGAATTGGAAACTGGCAGCCCAAGCAAAACCGCAAGCAACCCTGTTCCGCGAGACTATCGGCGAGCAGAACTATTACCTGGCGATGGTCGTGCCGCCCGTTGGCTCCACCGTCAAACAGCGTCAACCGCGCGAAGCGATCTTCGTCATCGACAATTCAGGCTCCATGTCGGGCGAGTCGATGAAGCAGGCCAAAGCGGCATTGCTCACGGCGCTTAAGAATCTCAAACCCGAAGACCGCTTCAATGTCATCCGCTTTGACGACACCTTTGATGTGCTGTTCAAGAACGCCGTGCCAGCCGACCGGGCCAACGTCACCGTCGCCGAGCGCTTCGTCAGCAATCTCGAAGCCAATGGCGGCACGGAAATCTACGCGGCGCTGAAGGCCGCGCTTTACGACACGCATCCAACCGACACCTCGCGTCTGCGTCAGGTGATCTTCCTGACCGACGGCGCAGTTGGCAACGAAGACCAGGTGCTGGCAGAAATCGGCAAGTCGCTCGGCCGCTCACGCCTGTTTACCATCGGCATCGGTTCGGCACCGAACTCCTACCTGATGGAACATATCGCTCGGCAGGGCAGGGGCTGGTTCACCCACATCGGTTCGGAAACCGAGGTTGAAGCGGGCGTCGTCGAGCTTTTCAATAAACTCGAAAGCCCACTGATGACCGATCTCAAAGTCGTCACCAACGGCGTAACGCTCGAGACTTGGCCAAACCCGTTGCCCGACCTCTACGCGGGCGAACCTGTGGTGCTCACCTCGGTGACCAACGCATCCTCCGGCAGGATCAAGATCGAAGGACGCATGGGAACGACGCCATGGAGCACGACACTCGACTTAGCCTCAGCCGAAACCGGCAGCGGCGTATCGAAAATCTGGGCCCGCTCAAAAATCTCTACGGTCGAAGCCCTGCGTTACAAGGGCGCGAACGAAGGCGACATCGACGTCCAGGTGCTCAAAGTTGCCCTCGACCATCATCTGGTCTCAAGACTGACGAGCCTGGTCGCCATCGACATCACGCCAAGCCGCCCCACCGGCGAAGCCCTGTCCACCCACGAAATGCCAACCAACCTGCCGCATGGCTGGAACTTCGAGAAAGTCTTCGGCGAAGATCCGTCGAACCCCGCTATCAAGGCCTCGCTCGATTCAACGCTGATGCTCAAACTCGCCATGTCCGACAAAGCGCCATCAGCAAACGACGGCGAGGGCGTATCACTCCCGCAAACAGACGCAGGCACGGACCTCATGCTCTTCCTCGGCGTGCTGTTGCTGCTCTCGGGAAGCGCCCTGCTGCTCATGCTCCATGTACGAACAGTAAAAGCGAAGTAAGAAAATGCTCACACGAAGCAACGAAGAAACGAAGGCAAGCCAAGGAAGAAAATTCTTCTTCGTTCCTTCGTTCCTTCGTGTGAGTCCTCTTACTGGCTTCGCCGTAGTTGTTGTCTTCGCCGGACTGGCTTTCACCGGCAACGCACTCTTCATCCGCGCCAAGGCTGTGCTCGCTCAGGTCCTTCTCGAACAAGCCTGGCAAACCACCATCTCCACTGGCATTCCGTCCAAGGCCTGGAGCTGGGCCGACACACATCCGATCGCGCGCATAAAGTTCCCGCGCCTGCATCAATCAGCGATCATCCTGGCCGAAGCCGGCGGTGAAGCGCTCGCCTTCGGTCCCGCCCACGTCGCCGCCTCACCGCTGCCCGGCGCTAACGGCACCAGCGTCATCGGCGGCCATCGCGACACACATTTCAGCTTCATCAAGGAACTCAAACCTGGCGACGAAATCATAGTCACGACCCAAACCGGAATCCGGGTCACCTACCGCATGACCGGCGCCACCATCGTTCACGCCCAGTCCTCAGGAATAGCGACCGCGGGCAAAACCCCGCGCCTGGCGCTGGTCACTTGCTTCCCCTTCGATGGCTTGCAGCGCGGCAAGTTACGTTACGTAGTGTTCGCTGAGGTGGTGCCCAACCAATAACAGGCTTGGCGAAACATGCAGACACCGGTAAGTGAGCCACACAACCGGAAAGTCCAATGACCGACAAGCATCCTCTCGACCAAGCCACGGCGCTTGAGTGCCTTGGCCCCGGCACTTACGCCGGACGCACCAGCGAATTCTATTCGAACTTCGGTGGCCCCTTCGGCGGCTTCACCGCCGCAGTCTTACTGCGCTCGGTGCTCGACGATCCGCGCCGCCAAGGTCTGCCCGTCGCACTCACGGTCAATTACTGCGCCGCAATCACCGATGGCGCATTCGAAATCAAGGCGCGCGAAATTCGCACCGGCAGGTCCACACAACACTGGTCGGTGGAGCTAACGCAAGGGGACACAGTGGCCGCCACCGCCAGTGTCGTTTGCGGTGCCCGCCGCGCCGTGTGGTCGCATCACCCGGGCCAACCGCCCGAAATTCCGCCTCCAGACAAACTCTCCGTCTTTAACGTCACAAATCCCAAAGGCTGGCTCAACCGCTTCGAAATGCGCTTTGAAGCAGGCGAACCCGATTTCACGCCGCGCGATCCCGCCGATATTCGCCCGGCGCGATCAACTCTATGGATGCGCGACAACCCGGCTCGACCGCTGGATTTCCTCTCGCTCGCCTGCATGAGCGACGCCTTTATCATCCGCGCCTTCCTCGTACGCGGCGTCTTCGTGCCCGTTGGCACCGTTACCCTCACGACGTTCTTCCACGGCAACGAAGCATCAATGCAAGCCCAAGGCAGCGACCCGCTCCTCTGCGTCGCCGACGCCCAGATATTCAGCGACGGCTTCGCCGACCAAACCGCCCAACTCTGGGGCAAAGACGGCCGCCTGCTTGCCACGAGCACACAGATTGTGTGGTACAAAGAATAGATGCGCGGCCGTACATGCATACCCACATCATCATAGGCGGCGGTCCTGCGGGACTGATGGCCGCCGAAGTACTCAGTGCGGCGGGGCTCGGTGTCACGCTTTACGAGCGTATGCCCACTGTTGGCCGCAAACTCCTGATCGCCGGGCGCGGCGGGCTCAACCTCACGCATTCAGAACCCTTCGACAAGCTGCTCTCACGCTATGGCGCCGCGAATGCACAGCTGGAGTCAATCCTTCAGGCGTTTTCACCGGCTGCGTTGATTGCCTGGGTGCACGGGTTGGGGCAGGAGACATTCATCGGCTCTAGCGGGCGTATATTTCCGAAGTCACTCAAAGCGTCCCCCTTATTGCGCGCTTGGTTGAAGCGGCTCACCGCTCAAGGTGTCGAATTCAAAACACGGCACGAGTGGCGTGGCTGGAACGAAGATGGGCGGCTGATTTTTCGCACCGCAAGCGGAGAGGACATTGTCGTCTCAGGCACATCCACTATCCTCGCCCTCGGCGGCGCAAGTTGGCCCGGGCTGGGATCGAACGGCGCCTGGGTCGAAATTCTTTCACGGCGCGGCATCGAAATTGCGCCGCTTCGCCCAGCCAACTGTGGCTTCAACGTCAACTGGAGCGAGGCTTTGCGCGCCCGTTTTGCCGGCACGCCGCTTATGGGAATCGCTTTGACCCTCAACGGCCAAACCGTACGCGGCGAAGCCGTTATTACCCATTATGGAATAGAGGGCGGCGCAATTTACGCCCTATCGGCGGCGTTGCGCCAAGCCATCGAAGGACAGGGAACGGCGCTGGTGTCGCTTGATCTGCGCCCGGAACAATCTGCCAGCGCGCTCGCCGAAAAACTGAACCGGTCCAGAGCAGGCGAAAGTCTCGCCAATTTCTTGCGCAAAACCATCAACCTGGCGCCCATCGGCATAAACCTGCTTCGAGAAGTTTACGGCCCGCAATTGTCGACTGAACCCAAGGCACTGGCCAACCAAATCAAGGCGTTGCCTTTGGTACTGTCCGGCACTCAAGGCCTCGACCGTGCGATTTCCACGGCAGGCGGCGTGCCTTTCCGCGAGCTCGACGATGGTTTGATGCTCCGAAAACTCCCCGGTGTGCACGTGGCGGGCGAAATGCTCGACTGGGAAGCCCCGACCGGCGGCTATCTACTGCAAGCCTCATTCGCAACTGCAGTCAGGGCCGCGCAGGCAATTTTGCAGAATCATGGCGCCGTCGCCTGAATCAGCTATGCTGACGGCCAAGTCGTGTAACGGAGGAAATAATGACTGCGTTAAGAGTCTTGGCATACGTTTTGTGCCTCTGGAGTGCCGGTTCAGCGAGCGCCGCCTCAACCGACCCCAACATCGCCGTCGTCGAAAAATTCCACGGCGCACTCCTTGACACAATGAAACAGGGCCAGGCGCTTGGCATCGAAGGCCGTTATAAAAAACTTGAACCAGCTGTCGATGCCGCATTCGAACTGTCGGCCATGACCAAATTCGCTGTTGGCCCCGCTTGGTCCGCGATGAGCGATGACGATCACAAATCGCTGATCACAGCCTTCCGCCGCATGACGATTGCCAGCTACGCGCGCAACTTCGACGAATTCAAAGGTCAGTTATTCATGGTCGATCCCAATGTTGAAATTCGCGGAGCCGACCGGCTGGTAAAATCGCAGATTATTCCGCAAGGCCAAAAGCCCGTGAACCTGGTCTATCGCATTCGTGAGAGTTCCGGCGCCCCGAAATTCATCGACGTGATTTATGAGTATGTCAGCCAGATCGCCACAAAGCGCGCGGACTTCGCTTCAACGATCAAGAGTGGAGGCGCAACGGCCTTGGTAAAAAAACTCAACGAGATCAGCGACAAGCTCATGACTGGTGCTTAGCGTCACCGTGCGTCAACTGCATCAATGGCGGCAGCACAAATAGCACCACCAGCAAAATCCAACCCAAAGATATCATCAGCAGCGCCCCCATGCTTGACGTACCAACATGGCTTGAAAACCACAGGGCGCCGAATCCCGACGATGTAGCCCCGGCGCTGAACATCACAGCGCGCGTCAAAGGCGAACGCAACAGCGAGCGCGCGCCATTGCGCCACGCCATCACGAAGTAAATATCGAACGCCACGCCAATGCCGAACAACAGCGGCAGCGCGATAATGTTGGCATAGTTCAGTTTCAGCCCCAATACCACACACGTCGCAAGCGTCAGCGCCCCGGCAAGCACCAGGGGCGCCAGGCTGACAAACACGTCGCGCACGCTACCCAGCGCCATTGCCAGCAGCATCGAAATCACAAGCAACGACCAAAAACCCGCTTCCACAAAGGCGCCGACAATGGTCTTGCCTGATTCTTCCAAAAATACGGGGACGCCGGTTGCGGCCGGATCCACGCGCGATACGCTGGCGCGAAATCTTGAGAGGGTAGCCGTGTCGGTGGGGTCCCCCTTCGGGTAGATGCGCACCCGCACTTCGCCCGACAGCGCGATGAAGTCGCGCGCGATGTCCTTCGGCAATGACTCAAGCGTCACCGTTTCGGCTTGCAACAGGCTTCGAATATTGCCAAGCATGGTCTGCAACCCGCCCGTCAATACATGCGCCGCCTGTTGGCGCAGTTTAACGTCACCCGCAGCAATCCGCTCGAAGCTGTCGGCCAAAGCGTTTGCCATTGCCGCCGGACCGGGCGCCGCTGTCAAGGCCGCATTGCGCAAAGCGGCACCGGTGCGGTGCAAGCTTTCAATTGCTTCGGAATCACTTGGAGCGGGCTTGATCCCGGCCGGCTTGAGTGAAATGTCGAGCAGCATTGATGCATCGGCAATCAACGCCAATTTCTCTTCTTGATCCTTGGGAATAAACGTCTCAATCGTTACCACCTTGGCAACTTCAGGAAGCGCTTCGAACTTCGCCGCCAAGCCCACTGCAGCTTCGCGCGTCGGCGCCAGTGCATCCATTGCGTTGGGAGATCGGTCCGGATCATGTGCCAGATCGAGTAAAGTGGAGATCGATTCTACTTCTCGCGAGCGCAGATTGAGCAAATTGAAATCGAACGTCACCATCGGCAACAGCGCTAACGCAACACCGCCAAGCAACACTGCGCCGCCAACAAAAGCGGGTGCCCGTCGCGCCAGCAAAGCGTCAAGCGGCGCCAAGCTTGCATAGCCGGATTCACGGCTTTCCGCGCTCGGCCCGAGCAGTTTGATCAGGGCGGGCAACAACGTCAGGCTCAGGCAAAACGTTATCAGCATGCCTGTCCCTGCAATGAGTCCAAGCTCGGCCACGCCGCGGTAACTCGTCGGCAAAAATCCAAGGAATCCCGCCGTAATCGCCAGCGCTGCCAGGGTGAGCGATGGGCCAATGCCGTACGCTGCCGCCACGATTGCGAGATCCAGATTGTCATTCGTGTGGCGCTCGTCGCGATAGCGCACGCAATACTGAATGCCAAAATCAACGCCAAGCCCCACAAACAACGCCACAAAAGCAACTGAAATAATGTTGAAAGCGCCGACCAAAAAAAGTCCAAGCGCCGTCGTGATGACCAAACCGGTCAAAATCGTACCAACAACGCTCAAGATCAACTTGGCCGACCGCAAGGCAAGCCACAACATCAACAGCATGAACCCGATCGTGGCCGTTGCAATAGGTACAGCACCATCGGTCAACGTCGCAAACTCTTCGTCGAAAATCGGTACGGGCCCGGTCAGGCGCACAGTGACACCATTCTCAGGCGTCAACCCCAACGTGCGTGCAGTGTCGCGTATGATTTGGCTGGGCTTGCTACCCGGCGTCAAAGTGCTGAAATTGAGTTTCACCAAAGCTTCGATAATGCGGCGCGTTTCGCGCAGATCGGGCTCGCCCTCCATCATCATCTTGCGCCACGAATGTGGGCGCGCCTGTCCGGCCAGCAACCGATCCAGGGTCGCGTTCATCTCGGACATCGGCCGCGCCAAGCGGTCCAATGTGATTTCCCCGCGTTCCACACCTACCAGGGCTGTCGACAGTGAATCCATTACCCCGCGCAAAGATGGGTCCGCCGCCAATGATCCGAGGAACGGTTGGGCTGCGATGATCTGCTCCACAGCGGACTGCGTCTGTGGCAGATCGAGAAACAGCAAGCCATTGCGCTCGAAAAATGGTCCGCCGCCTGGTATCCTGAGCGACAAGACCTGATCCGGCCGTTTCTCCAGCGCGCTCATAAGCGCCTTCGCCGCCTCTTGAGCGCTCTCTGGTGTCTGCCCATCAATGACGATGATGATCTGGTTTGCCGGTTGGGGGAATATTTTCTGAAAAGCCGCCTGTTGCTTGCGCCACTGCAGCTCCGGCGACACCATCTTGGTCGTGTCGGTGTTCATCTTGAAATGCGTGCCCACGAACGCAGCGCTCAAAAGCGCCAGCAGGAACGAGGCCGCCGCAACCGTCGAAGCGTGCCGGACACAAGCCGCCACCACACGCGAAATCAGTGAAGCCAGCATCGTCCGCCTTCGCAACCCCCTCATTTCAACGCTCAAGCGACAATATCGCCTGTTACCCCGCTTCAAAGTCAACGATTGAGAGGGTATAGGACGGTGGTTACCATGAGGCCTAGGTTATGACAGACACACTTCCCGACCGTTTGAGTGCCACTCCTGACAGCCCGTTTTACAATGAAGAACTGCTCACGCGGGGCGTCGGCGTTAGGTTTAACGGCATAGAAAAGACCAACGTCGAAGAATACTGCGTCAGCGAAGGCTGGGTGCGGCTTTCTGTCGGCAACTCCCGCGACCGCAAAGGCAATGCCATGACGGTCAAAATGAAAGGCACCGTCGAGGTCTATCTAAAAGAGCCGGAAAAGGCGTGATCCCCATCGACTGGAGCCGCGTGGCCTGGCTGATCCACGCTTCCCGTGCCGTTGATGAGCTTGAAGAAACCCGGCTCGTACCGGAGCGGAAAATTTTCTACCAGTTCTCGGCCCGTGGGCACGACTTGGCCCAGATCATTCTTGGAACGCAGCTTACTAACCGGAACGATGCCATCTGCGGATACTATCGTTCGCGTCCGGTGCTGTTGACGTTGGGCATCAGCCTTGCCGACGCGCTGGGCTCGTCGATGGCACGCGCTGGCGGATATTCAGACGGCCGCGACATCGGTGCCGTCTTCAACTACCCAAATCCGGACGGACCGTCGGCGTTGCCAATGTGCGGCGGCGTTGGTGCGCAATACACACCCACCGCCGGCTGGGCTCAGGCGCTCGAGTACCGGCGGACGGTTTTGAACGATCACAGCTGCGCCGATGCAATTGCGGTTGCACTGGGCGGTGACGCCTCGGTCGCGACCAACGGCTTCTGGGCAGCGCTGAACATGGCGGCGGTCTTGAAATTGCCGATGCTGTTTTTCATCGAAGACAACGGCTTCGGCATTTCGGTCCCCTCAAGCTTGCAGGTGCCCGGTGGTGACAGCGCCGCAAATTTCAAAAGCTACAAAAATCTGCACGTCGTCTCCGGGGACGGCACCGATCCTGCACAAGCGACCGACCTGATCGCAAGCACCGTGCGCCATGTGCGCGAGCGGCGCGGACCTGCACTGTTGCGTCTTACCGTTCCCCGGCTGAGCGGTCACTCCTTCCAGGACACGCAGACTTACAAGGCAGAAGAAGCAATAGCAGCCGAACGCGCCCGCGACCCGCTGCCAAAATTGCACGCTTTTCTGGTACCAGCCAAGATGAGCCAGGCGCAATGGCAGGAGAGCGCGGCAAACGCCAAAGCCGCTGTCGACGAAGCGCGAAGCGAGGCGGAAAAACGCCCGGTTGCCGACCTCGCGCGCACAACAAAAAATGTCTTCTTCGAAGATGAAATGCAGACCAAAGGCGGCCAGCCGGCCAGCGCTCAAAAAACGTCAACCAGCTCGCACAGCCCGAGCGGCGAAGGTCAGCGCATCAACATGGTGACGGCCATCCGCCGCACGCTCGAACACGAACTGTCAGTCAACAAAAATGTTCTCATCTTCGGCGAAGACGTCGGCCCCAAAGGCGGTGTCCACGCCGTGACGCTGGGGTTACAAGACAAGTTTGGCGCCGACCGCGTCTTTGACACCAGCCTCTCGGAAGAAGGGATCATCGGCCGCGCTGTCGGCATGGCGCTCGCGGGCCTGATGCCTGTCCCTGAGATTCAATTCCGCAAATACGCCGACCCGGCGGCCGAGCAGCTCAACGATTGCGGCACGATGCGCTGGCGAACCAACAACCGGTTTGCCGCCCCGATGGTCGTGCGCATGCCCATCGGCTTCTTCAAATGCGGCGATCCGTGGCACAGCCAAACCAACGAGGTCCAGTTCGTCCACGCGCCGGGCTGGAAAGTAGCGGTCCCTTCAAACGCCGAAGACGCTGTAGGCCTCTTGCGCCGGGCCTTGCGCGGCAACGACCCCGTGATGTTCTTCGAGCATCGCGCCATGCTGGATGCGGCCTCGGCGCGGCGCCCTTACCCTGGCGACAGCTATGTTCTCGAATACGGCAACGCGCGCATCACGCGCCAAGGCGATGACCTGACGATTGTCACCTGGGGCGCGATGGTTGAACGCTGCGAACTGGCGGCGGACGGCACCTCCGTCGAAATTCTCGATCTGCGCACCCTGATGCCGTGGGACAGGGACGGGGTGCTGGCCTCGGTCAAGCGCACAAGGCGCTGCCTGATCGTCCACGAAGACCTGATCACCGGCGGCTTTGGCGGAGAAATTGCGGCCGTAGTTGCCGAGCACGCGTTCTTCGATCTGGATGCGCCGGTCTCGCGTCTGGCCATGCCCGACATCCCAAGCCCGCACAACCCGGCACTGCTTGAATGGGCTCTGCCGTCGGTCGAAAAGATACGCAATAAAATTCAAGAACTGATCGGGTCCTAGATGAATTCACGCACCGACATCGTTGTACCAGCCGAACAAGAAGGCACCACGGCCGTCGTCAAGACCTGGCTCAGGAAAATTGGCGACCGCGTTGCCCTCAATGACCCAATCGTTGAAATCGAAACCGACAAGGTCGCGGTAGAGATTGCCTCTCCGGCTGATGGCGTCTTGACTGAAATCCTGCTCGATACCGATGCCGAAGTTCAACCTGGCACAGTTCTGGGACGAATTTCCAATGCCGCGGGCGTCCCGTCCGTTTCATCGCCTCCCGAGCAAGTCCCTCCCGGCATTCGCCGCCTGCTGGCCGATCATGGACTTGAAGCGGACAGTGTCCCCAAAGCAGGCTCGCGCCTGACCCGTGAAGACATCCAGGCCGAGATCGAGCGCCGAAAAGCCAAACCCCAGCGCCCCGGCGCCACCCGCATCCCTCACGACGCCATGCGCAAGCGCATCGCCGGACATTTGGCGCAATCGGTTCGCACCGCCCCTCACGTGACTTCGGTCTTTGAGGCTGATTTCACTGCGATCATCGCCCATCGCAACGAACACAAAACGTCTTTCGAGCGCGACGGCGCCAATCTTACCTTCACGGCCTATTTCATCGCCGCCGCTGCAGCCGCCATGAAAGCCGCACCCGCCGTCAACGGCCGTTGGTTCGATGATTACCTGGAAATCTACGATGACATCAACATTGGCGTCGGCACGGCGCTCGGCGAAAAAGGCTTGATCGTGCCGGTCATCCAGCAAGCGCAAACCCTGTCGCTGCTTGAGATTGCGCAAAGCCTGACGCAGCTGACGGCCAAGGCCCGTGACGGAAAGCTCGCGCCCGCCGACGTCCAGAACGGCACCTTCTCGATTTCAAATCACGGCGTGTCGGGTTCGCTCCTCGCGACACCCATCATCATCAACCAGCCGCAATCGGCAATCCTTGGCGTCGGCAAACTCGAAAAACGAGCCGTCGTCCGCGGTGATCAAGTTGAGATACGCCCGATGGCCTATGTATCTCTCACCATCGACCATCGCGTCATCGATGCTTTTCAAACCAACGCCTGGCTGACCAAGTTCGTGGAAACGCTGGAGCGTTGGCCGCACTAACTGACCTCGCCCACTGTCGCGCCAAACACGCTTTCAAACGCGCCCCTCAGCGCCAGATCGACGTCGTGCATCGTGGCCGTGATGCCCAGATCAGCAAGGCTTGTGACACCGTGTTCGGCAATGCCGCAGGGCACAATGCCGGAAAAATGTTCGAGGTCGGGCTCGACATTGAACGAAACCCCGTGAAAGGAAATCCCTCGCCGCACCCGGATCCCCAGCGCCGCAATTTTGTCTTCGCGCCCGCCCTTGCGCCCAACCCATATTCCGACGCGCCCAGCCCGCCGCTCACCGCGAACGTTGAAGTGGGCCAGCGTCCGGATCAGCCACTCTTCCAAGTCAAATACAAACCGTCGCACATCGTTGCCGCGCTGGCGTAAATCCATCATCACATAACCCACACGCTGGCCCGGGCCGTGATAAGTGAACTGTCCGCCGCGCCCGGTTGCAAACACCGGAAAGCGGGTAGGGGCCAAAAGATCGTCAGCCTTGGCGCTGGTCCCCGAGGTGTAGAGCGCCGGATGTTCCAGCAGCCAAACCAGCTGCGTCGCCTCACCGCCAACAATCGCCGCCACATGGCCCTCCATAACAGCAACCGCCTCGGGATATGCCACCGGCGCGTCACTGATACGCCAACTGATGGTTTCCTGCGGCTTAACGATCACGTAAGGCCTCCGGCACTAAAGTGGATGCCTCCAAGCATCGGGATCAAACATCTATGTCAGGTTCTTCACTCGATACAGTGAAAGTCGATATTTCCGTGGTCGTCGGCCGCGCCAAGCTGCCGATGCAACAACTCCTGCGCATGGGCCGCGGTGCCGTCATCGAGCTCGACTCTAAACAAACCGACCAGGTCGTGATCTTGGCCAATAACCGTCCGGTTGCCCGCGGAGATATCGTGGTACAGGGCGAAAAAATCGCTGTAACAATCACCGAAATGTTGAAAAGCTAATATAAAACACAAAATTAGTGTTATATATTTTAATCTACACCAACAGTTGATAATTACACCTAGACCGTCTATCTGGATGTAGAATTCAGATCAGGCCCGAATCCAATGCTGCCAATTTTCGTCGATGTCGCTCAGCGCAAAGTTATGGTCGTGGGTCGTGGGACCCCGGTGCAGCAACGGCTTGAGTATGCACACAGCGCCGGCGCCGAGCGCATATTTCTTTACGTCATCGATCAAGATGGTTGGGCCTGTCACGCCGAAGCGGTGCTCTATGAGCGGCTGCCCGAGGATTCTGAGTTCCAGGGCGCCTCGATTGTTTTTATCGCAGGGCTACCTTCCGGCGACGCGGCTCGACTGGCGGCGATGGCCCGCGCAGCAGGCGCATTGGTCAATGTCGAAGACGTAAAAGACCTTTGCGACTTCCATGTCCCCGCTCTCGTGCGCCGCGGAGATTTGTCGATTGCAGTCTCCACCAGTGGCAAGGCCCCCGCTCTCGCCCAGAAACTGAAAACCCACTTGTCGGACCAATTCGGTCCGGAGTGGGAAGGCCGCGTGCAGCGCATCGCCGAAGCGCGGGTGCTCTGGCGCGATCAAGGCGCGTCAAAAGACGAAGTCATCAGGCGAACCTCCCAGCTCATGGAACAAGAGTCCTGGCTTGAAGAGCGTGCGCCGCTATGAAAACAAGCAGTCCCGCGCTCGCGACGCGCCCGGTAAAGCGCGACGCGCCACCTCCCGCACCGCGAATCTTCGACAACATTGCAGAAGCCGGCCAAACACCGGAGCTGAAATCACGCCTGGCCTTGCTGCGCCAGCGCCTCTCGGGGGCCGACGCCTCCGAATTGCTGCGCGCCATCATCACTGAGGAATTTCCCCGGCGCACCGCGCTCGTTTCGTCCTTTGGTTCAGAGTCTGTCGTGCTTCTGCATCTGCTGGCCGAGGTCGATCCGTCGGTGCCTGTCATTTTCCTGAACACCGGCAAACTGTTTGGCGAAACCCTGCGCTATCGCGACCGCTTGCAGGAAAAACTTGGCCTGCTGGACGTTCGCGCCATCGGACCCCATCCCAAAGACACCGCCGAACTCGATCCCGAAGGCGCGCTCTGGTCGCGCGATCCAAATGCATGCTGCAATTTCCGCAAAGTGTTGCCGCTGCAAAGAGCGCTGGCAGACTTCGACGCCGAAATCACCGGCCGCAAGCGTTTTCAAACGCTGTCGCGCAGCGCCATCTCGCCCATCGAACTCAACGGTTCGCGTTTTGTGATCAATCCACTGTGGAACTGGACGCTGGAAGACCTCAAGCAACATATTCTCAAAGCTGATCTGCCGCGCCACCCGCTGGTCGATGACGGATTCTTGTCGATCGGCTGCATGCCCTGCACCCAGCGCGTGCGCGCCGACGAAGACTATCGCTCCGGCCGCTGGTCCGGTGTTGACAAAGACGAGTGCGGCATCCATGCCAATCTGGACGGCGACGGCATTTGAGTCATCCCCCCATCGTCTGCAGCCGCTAACGCGTCGCAGCCACTTCCCCCGCACGCGGGGGCAGATGAGCGACTCTGGTGTCTGCCGCCGCTTGCGGGGGAAGTCCCTGCGCAAACCGAAGCCCCTTGGCGAAGGTGGGCTGCAGGGGGCTTTCGAGAGATTCTTTTTGAACAGGGTCAACCAACCATGAACGCACACGACATCTACATCACCGGGATGGCGCGCACGCCGATGGGTGGTTTTCAGGGCGAGCTTTCAAGCCTCTCCGCGCCGCAGTTGGGTGCAACGGCTATCCGCGCAGCGATTGAACGCGCAGGTGTCGATGCCGCCCACGTCAGCGAAGTCTACATGGGCTGCGTTTTGCCCGCAGCGGTCGGTCAGGCCCCCGCGCGTCAGGCCTCAATCCACGGTGGCATTCCCCACTCTGTCCCCTGCACGACAGTCAGCAAAGTCTGCGGCTCGGGCATGAAGGCTCTCATGCTGGCCAGCGATCAACTGGGGCAGGGCGGTGCCGAAATCATTGTGGCCGGCGGTATGGAGTCGATGACCAACGCGCCTTACCTGCTACCGAAGGCGCGCGGAGGCATGCGACTGGGTCACGGCGAAGTCAAAGACCACATGTTCCTCGATGGACTTGAAGACGCCTACGAAGGTCGCTTGATGGGAACCTATGCGGAAGAGGCCGCGCGTCACTATCAATTTACCCGGGCCGAACAAGACGCCTATGCAATCGAGTCTCTCAGGCGGGCACAACGCGCCCAAAGCGACAAGAGCTTCGAAGCCGAAATTGCTGCCGTCACCGTGCGTGGCAAGGGCGGCGACACCGCCATCGCCACCGACGAGCAACCGCGCAAATCCGATCCTGCAAAAATTCCAACGCTCAAACCCGCTTTCGCAAAAGACGGCACCGTCACCGCCGCCAATTCCTCGTCGATATCCGATGGCGCGGCGGCCCTGGTGCTCGCACGCGGTGACGCCATGCAAAAATACGGCCTCAAACCCATCGCCCGCATTGTCGCCCAATCCAGCCACGCTGCCGAACCGCGCTGGTTCACGACTGCACCGGTGGCGGCCATTGAAAAAGTCCTCGCGCGGGCAGGCTGGAGGAAAAGCGACGTCGATCTTTTCGAAATCAACGAGGCCTTCGCAGTCGTCGCCATGATCGCTCTGCGCGATTTGGGTCTTTCGCCCGATATCGTCAACGTCAACGGCGGCGCCTGTGCGCTAGGTCACCCCATCGGCGCCTCGGGCGCCCGCATTGTCGTGACACTATTGAACGCCCTGCAGCGCCGCGGCTCCAAAAAAGGCGTCGCCTCGCTATGCATCGGCGGCGGCGAAGCCACGGCCATCGCGGTGGAACTCATAGACTAACCCCGGCGCCACTTCCCGCCATCGTCTGCAGCAGCAAGAGCTGCGCAGCCACTTGCCCCGCAAGCGGGGGCAGACAACAGACTCTCTCATCTTCCCCCGCTTGCGGAAGAAGTCCCTGCGCCGCACTTGCGGCTGCAGGGGATGGGGGGAAGTCACACAGGCCCGCTGCCCGCTATTAAACCCATTCAATATCCGCACCCAAATTCAGCAACGTTCCCGGAATTGCGCCACACCCGGCTCGCTGACCCGGTAAATTTGCTGCTTGCGTGTGAGCATTTTCCTCACGAATCACTGATTCGGCGTTGTTAAGTTGCGAAGCGTGCATCATTTCGCGCTCTCATTGGTGTTGAGCCCCCGCCCCGGCGTCTAGCCTGTTCAAACAATGATTCGACGCATGAAGCCAAAAAGGCAGCGTCTCCAACAACAAGAATGGGGTTATGTCATGACTAAGCAATTTCTTTTGGCTTCGACTGCTATTGCTTTCGCAGCACTTACCTCGACACCGGCCTTCGCCGCCGGTCAATGGTCGGGCTTCTACATCGGCGGCCACGCCGGGGGAATTTGGGGCGACATCGACACGACACACATTTCAGACAGTGTCGATTTTTACAGTTTCCCCGTTTCCCCGAACCCTGGCTCCGAATTTGATTTTTCGCCGAGTGGAGTGCTTGGTGGCGCCCAACTCGGGTACAATTTTCAAATGTCATCGTTCGTTTTTGGCA
>JANOFD010000530.1:0-1811 GCA_031413455.1 Rhodobiaceae bacterium | reverse complement strand
CCATTCAATATGCCGGCGTTGATCATCGAATCACCGCTGACTTCGAGAGCGTAATGCTCGCCTGCGGAAATTAGCGACTGAGCTACCGGCAAACTATCGGTGACATTCTGCAGGGCTTCGATTGGCGTACCGGCAGCGATCCGCCCCATAACGGGAACTTCGATCAAGGGGCGCAGCGCGGCTCCGCCACGATTGGATGCGGCCCTAATTCCACCACCTGAATCGACTACACCAAGATTGGGCCGTTTCGCCGTCACAGTTCTGGCTCGCTGTCCCGGTGCGTTTGAATTCTCGGGCAATTTTATGATTTCCAGCGCACGCGCCCGATGGGCAAGCCGTCGCAGGAATCCTCGTTCCTCCAGCGCCGTGATAAGCCTGTGAATGCCGGACTTGGAGCGAAGGTCCAACGCGTCCTTCATTTCATCAAATGAAGGTGCGACTCCGGTTTCCCGAAGTTTGTCATGGATATACATCAGCAATTCGTATTGTTTGCGCGTGAGCATTGGGGGGATCCATTTAAGAACAGAGTTCGAACAATCAGGGTTTGTTCTAGTGGTGTTCTGTGGTTTGTCAATAAGGAAATTGGCGTTGAGAGCAGATTTTAGTCACAGATACCCAGGCGACACGGTTAATTTTTTTAAAATTGCGACGTAAAAGCCAGCACACGCACCAGGTCATCGACGGATTTGGTTGGGTCAAGGGGAGGGCGAACGATGAGTCCATCCGCTGAAGAAAATGCACCCAGCATGCTTGAATCTTGGACTGATAGGGGGCGGGCCGTTGCTTCGCCCGTCTGCGAGTATTGCAAGTGACAGCGCACATAGTCCTGGCGCTGGTCATTTTCTGGCAGTGCAATCGCGAGCTTTGCCGAGACTAATCGCCAAGGTAATTCGCTGGTGCCGAGCAGACGAAAGATCATGGGTTTCAGATACAGCAAAGCGCACACCAAGGCGGACACAGGATTTCCTGGCAATCCTAAGAATGGCATAGACCCGTACCTACCAAAGATCAGTGGCTTCCCTGGCCGCATAGCAATCTTCCAGAAATTCACTTGCAACTTTGGCTGCAAAGATTTTTGCACAAGGTCGTGGTCGCCAACTGATGCGCCGCCTAAAGTAATCAGGATGTCGCACCCTTCTGCCATCGACGCCTTGCCTTGGATTTCGTCGATGTCGTCGCGGGCAATGCCTAGGTCACGGACACGTCCACCCCAGGCGATTACATCAGCGGATAACCCGGAAGATGACGATGATACTATTTTTGATGCAAATAACTCCGATCCGGGAGCAACCAGTTCGTCTCCAGTCGCAAGAACCGCTATGAGCGGCTGTCGCGTGCACGGCAGGTTGGAGTAATTCATAGCTGCGGCAAGTGCGATGTCACGCGATGTCAGCTTTCGACCCTTAGCCAGCAGGCGATCTCCCTGCCGAAAATCTAGCCCCGATCTACGGATGTGCCGGCCCGCAGCATTGTTCACGCCCCCGGCGATGAGGACGATATTGCCATTGAGGGTCGCACTTTCCTGGATAACAATTGTCGACGCGCCTTTCGGCACCGGCGCACCGGTAAAAATGCGGACAGCTTCGCCACTCCGAACTTCGCCATGAAACATTGCACCGGCGGCGACAGTTCCAATGACTTTGAGCGATGCTGGAAGTGCGCCTACATCTTCGGCCCGCACCGCATATCCATCCATTGCACTGACGTCAGACGGCGGTTGGGTGGTCTTAGATAGTACGTCATCAGCGAGTACCCTGTTCAACGCACGAGCCAACAACACGGGCTCGGCCTGCAGTAGCATCAACCCATCA
>JANOFD010000529.1:0-4504 GCA_031413455.1 Rhodobiaceae bacterium | reverse complement strand
GGCAAAGTCAAAGGGCGCCAAAGTGATCGAGGTCAATCCGGCGAAGGAAGATTTGCGTCAGCAGCCTCATCACAAGATCGCACCGACGTTCATTCTCGATCCCACCGACGACATGAAGGTCATGCAGGACGAGATCTTTGGTCCAGTGTTGCCGATCAAGACGTACAAGACGGTTGATGAGGCGATCAGTTACGTGAATTCAAAAGCCCGGCCTCTGGGGCTTTATTATTTCGGAGGAGACACGGCTGAGAAAGAGCGCGTGTTGACGCGCACCACCTCCGGCGGCGTGACTGTCAACGACACGATCATGCATGTGGCTATGGAAGACCTGCCGTTTGGCGGTGTTGGGCCGTCAGGAATGGGATCGTACCATGGGCTCGATGGCTTTCGGCAGTTCAGTCACCGCAAGGCGATCTATAGCCAGCCTACATCGAAGTTCGTCGACGATCAGCTGAAGGCCATCCGTGCACCTTATGGGGCGGCCATTCAGAAGCAATTGGCGGGATCGATCAAGCGCTAAGCGACTTCAGTTTCCTTTTTGCGCTTGATCAAGTGCTGGGGCACCGGGCGCAGGAGGAAGGCTGGCATGTGATCGCCCATTGAAGGCGACGACGCGGTTTTGCTTTCGTCGCGGCGGGGGCGATGTTCGCGCTGCTGGCGGTGTTCAGGTTTTGCCTGTTGGGTTGGCGGGGTTTTCGGAGCATCGCGCCGAGGCTGGCGTTCGTGGCGGTGCTGGCGTTCGCGCTGTGGCTGGGGCGCTGGGGCCACCACTTCGACAGCGGCGACGGGTGCTGCAACGGGGACAGGGGCTACTATGGCCGGCGCCTGGTTAATTGGGGTCAGGCTAGCCACCTGATCGTGATGCGGGCCCTGGTGGGTGCGGCCGCGGTTGCGATCACGATCACGTCCGCCGCGGCGTTTGTCGCCACTGGTACTGGACGAGCTGCGATGGCCATCACTGCGATGCTGGCGATGGTCGGGGGTGACTTCGATGTCTGTCATTTCTTCTCTGATAATTGGAATGCCGGTGAGTGCTTCAATGGCGGCCACAGCCTTTACGTCTTTGGGGCCGGCGAGCATGAAGGCAAAGCCGGCGCGGCCGGCGCGTCCCGTACGGCCGATGCGATGGACGTAGTCTTCAGCATTGATCGGCACGTCGAAATTGAAAATATGGCTGACGGCCGGAATGTCGAGGCCGCGGGCGGCAACGTCGCTTGCGACCAGCAACTGAACTTCGTTGGCGCGGAAACTTTCCAACGTCTTTGTGCGCACGGGTTGAGGAAGATCACCGTGCAGGGCGGCGATTGAAAAGCCGTGCTTGCTCAGCGATTTGTAGACGATATCGACATCGGTTTTGCGATTACAGAAAATGATGCCGTTGACGATGGTTTGACTGCGAATGACGCGGCGCAGGGCTTCGCGCTTGAGCTTTGGGTCGTTGCCGGGCAGGCCGACAATTCTTTGCTCGATCGTTGTTGCGGCGGTTGCCGGTTTCGAAACTTCAATGCGCTCGGGATTGCTGAGGAACTGATCGGCGAGGCGCGTGATTTCCGGCGGCATCGTCGCTGAAAAAAACAATGTCTGGCGTGTGAATGGAATGAGTTTGCAGATGCGTTCAATGTCAGGGATGAATCCCATGTCGAGCATCCGGTCGGCTTCATCGACGACGAAGATCTGGACGCCATTGAGCAGCAATTTTCCGCGCTCAAAATGATCGAGCAGGCGCCCGGGCGTGGCGATCAGCACGTCGACGCCGCGCATGATTTTGATGTCCTGCTCTTCGTAGGACACACCGCCAATTAGCAGCGCCATGGTCAGCTTGTGCTGCTTGCCGTATTTTTCGAAGCTCTCGGCCACTTGGGCCGCGAGTTCGCGTGTCGGCTCCAGAATTAGAGAGCGCGGCATGCGCGCTTTCGCCCGGCCTGAGGCCAGGCGCTGGATCATCGGCAGGGTGAAGCCGGCGGTTTTGCCGGTCCCGGTTTGTGCGATGCCCATGACATCCCTGCCGGCAAGAACGACGGGGATCGCCTTTTCCTGAATTGGGGTGGGCGTTGTGTAACCGGAATCCGCGATAGCGCGGAGCAATTCGGCCTTCAGGCCGAGGCTTTCAAACGACATTATACTTTAACTAACTCCAAACGAGAGTGCGTTGTGTTTCCAAGGCCGGAACGCCCTCTCTCGCAGGACTTACCAACCGCATGCGGTCATGCTCCGCGTTCAAACCACGCGATCAGCATTCTGCGGCACCATAGTGCGCTGAGCCAGAATGTCAACTAAAGGTGAACACAGGGTTTCAGGGCGATGAGATAGTATTTTCGTGTCATAAGGGAGCGGGAATGATGAGTATACGTCACAAAATCGTCGCAGCTTTGGTCTGTTTGAGTATCTCTACCGGCGCCTGGGCTCAAGGGGCGCCGCCCAACTATGGCTGTCCGGGAGCCGAGTATCAGCAGTTCAAATTCTGGGTCGGCGAGTGGGACGTCACCACGACGGCGGACGGCAAACCGGCCGGCCAAAGCAAGATCGAATTGCTGGCGGCAGGCTGCATTATTTTTGAGAACTGGAAGGGCGCGAATGGCGGCTCTGGACATTCGATCAATGTCTATGACATGGCCGACGGCAAGTGGCATCAAACCTGGGTCGATGCGACGGGAGATCAGGTGCGTTACACCGGCACCTGGACCGGCTCAAAGCTTGATATGCGCGCGGAAGATATTTCCACGCCGCAAAAGCGGAACGTGATTGTGACGATGTCATTCGAGCCACAGGCCAACGGCACAGTGCGCCAGTCAGGGACACAGTCCGTTGACGGCGGCAAGAGTTTTCAGCCTTCGTTTGATCTGATTTATACGAAGAAGAAGTGAGGGTGCGGCATTGACCGTGCTCCCCTTTGCAGGTGATGGTGCTTTCGCAGCATGCGGAGGTCCATCCTGTCATGAATTTTTTCGACACTGTCGTGCGGGCGAAGGCTTTCTTGCGCGAGCAGGGGCGCGCGTCGGTCGCCGGACTGAAGCGCGAGTTTGAGCTGGACACAGCGGGGCTGGAGCAGCTCGTCGAAGAGCTGGTCGATGTCCAGCAGGTGGCGGTTCTAAGCGGAAAGGTTTTGGTCTGGGCGGGCGCTGAGGCGACAGTCTTGAAGCCGACACCACCACCTCGCGAGACCCCCAAACATCTCGCAGACAAAATCCGCCAGTCGAAGTCGGCAGTGGAGGGGGAGCGCAAGCAGGTGACGGTCCTCTTCGCCGACGTGAAGGGCTCGATGGAATTGGCCGAGAGCCTTGACCCTGAAGCGTTTTCGCGGATCATGTCGCGCTTCTTCGTCATCCTCACCGAGGGCGTCGAACGTTTCGAGGGCTTCGTCGACAAATTCACGGGCGACGGCATCATGGCCCTCTTCGGTGCGCCGATCGCGCATGAAGATCATTCGCAGCGCGCCTGCTACGCGGCGCTGCACTTGAAGGACGAGATCGCTCGCTACGCTACAGAGCTCAAACGCGAACACGGTCTCGGTTTCTCAACCCGCATGGGACTCAATTCCGGTGAAGTCGTCGTGGGTTCAATCAGCGACGACCTGCGCATGGACTACACCGCCCAAGGCCACACGGTGGGCCTGGCGCAGCGCATGGAGAACCTCGCCGAACCGAACACCTGCTTCGTCAGCGCCAATACGGCAGCGCTCGCCCGTGGCTACTTCGACCTCGAAGACCTTGGTGAGTTCCGCGTGAAGGGCGTCAGCCATCTGATGCGTGTCCATCGGCTCAACGGCATGGGCACCTCGCGCACGCGCCTGGATGTCTCACGCTCGCGCGGCCTCAGCCGTTTCGTCGGTCGCGAACGTGACATGGCGGTTCTGACCGGCGCGCTTGATCGCGCGCGCAACGGCGGTGGCCAGGTCGTCGGCGTGGTGGCAGAAGCAGGCACCGGCAAGTCGCGCCTGTGCGCGGAATTCCTCGACGGCTGCAAGGCACAGGGCATACAGATACTCGCTGGACGCGGCGTCGCCCACGGCAAAGCGGTGCCGATGCTGCCGATGCTGGAGCTATGGCGCGCCTTCTACGGCATCACGGACGACGACAAACCCGAAACCGCGCGCGCCAAGATCGCAGGCAGGCTCCTGCTGATGGACGAAGGCTTCCGTGACGCGCTGCCGCTGCTCTTCGACGTCTTCGGCGTGCCCGATCCCGCCAACCCGTCCCCGTCCATGGACCCCGAACAGCGCCAAAAGCGCATCAACGGTGTCGTCAAGCGCATCCTGCACGATCCGAACTACACCGGCGGCACGCGGGTGATCCTGATGGAAGACCTCCACTGGTTCGACGGCGCGAGCGATGCGTTCCTCGAAACCTTCGTCGAAAGCATTCCCGCAACCCGCGATCTCTGGCTGCTCAACTTCCGCCCGGAATATCAGGCACGCTGGATGCACCCATGCGCCCGGCGGCGCCGCAGACGACGATCGGCGTGACGGTCGGCGTGACCATCGGCGTGACGGTCGGCGTGTCCATTG
>JANOFD010000528.1:0-4229 GCA_031413455.1 Rhodobiaceae bacterium | reverse complement strand
TCTAGGGCCGCGTTGACGATGTTGTTTGCCCTGCCTCGTTCTTGCGGGCGGCCGGTTCCCGGATAGAGCGGCATTTGGTGGCTGGAGGCGAAGAAGAGTTCTTCGTCGTCTTGGAACATCGACTGCGTGCCGTTGCCGTGGTGGACGTCGAAGTCGACGACGGCGATGCGGCGCAGCCCATGGCGGGCGCGAGCGTGCAGCGCGCCGACGGCGACGTTGTTGAACATGCAAAAACCCATGGCGCGCGTCGGTTCGGCGTGGTGTCCCGGCGGGCGCACGGCGCAAAAGGCGTTTTTGATTTTGCCCGCCATCACGCGATCAACGGCGGCGACGACGGCGCCAGCCGCCCGCAGCATCGCCTCGCCCGAGCCCGGCGAGACATGCGTGTCGGGGTCGAGCGAGCCGTAGCCGGTTTCGGGCACGGCCTTCATCACCGCGTCGACGTAGAACGAGGGGTGGACGCGTTCGATTTCCTCACGTGCCGCAGGCGGGGCTTCTTCGCGGGCCAGATATTGGAACGCTTCGTCTTCGAGCGCGCGGAGCACGGCGCGCAAGCGATCCGATGACTCTGGATGGCCGGGCGGGGTTTCGTGGTACAAGCAGGCTTGGTGAGTGAACAGGGCTGTGGTCATGGGCGGTAGTTTCCGCGATTGCCCGGCCCATCGCAAGTGAAGAGACGGCATTGACGAGCGAAAACGAAACGCAAAATCACCCTGAGCACGACGGTTTGATCAGCGGATTGCTGCTCGACGGCGCGGGGGGCGCACGCGAGGTCGAGTGGCCGGAAGTAAAGCACTGGACACCCGAAACCGGGGCGCTGTGGGTTCACTTGAACCGGACCAACGATGAAGCCGACCACTACATCCGGCATGACGCGGGGTTGGACCCGTTTGTGATCGACGCACTGTTGGCCCCCGATACGCGGCCTCGCATGGTTGTGCACGGCCAGGGCTTGATCGTCAGTTTGCGTGGCGTGAATTTTAATCCGGATGCCGATCCCGAGGACATGGTCTCGCTGCGCATCTGGATCGAGAGGCGGCGAATTATTACGACGCGGTCACGGCGCTCTCTGGCGACGCACGATGTTCAAGAACGGCTGGCGCGGGGTGCTGGCCCCAAAGACGAAATCGATTGTCTGTTCGAGTTGGCGCAGTCGCTGCATCTGCGTGTCGGCCACGTGATCGACGAGCTTTCGGACGTGGTCGATGGGCTGGAGGAACAGGTGGTGTCGGGCGAAATTGCGAAAGTGCGCGATGCGCTGGCGCAGGCGCGCAAGCGGGCCATTGCGTTGCGGCGGCACTTGGCACCGCAGCGGGAAGCGTTCACGCGGCTGCAGAGCGAGCGCCACGAAATGCTGGATGGCATCGACTCAGCGCATTTTCGCGAACTGGCCGATGAGACGACGCGCTTCGTCGAAGAGCTGGACAGCGTACGTGAACGGGCAAGCGTGGTGCAGGACGAGGTGCTCAACCGGTTGACCGAGCGGCAGAACCGGAACTCATACGTGTTGACGATTGTGGCTGCGATCATGCTGCCGCTGAGTTTTATCACGTCGCTGTTCGGGGTGAGTTTGTCGGGCATACCGCTGGCGGAAGACCCGAATGCGTTTTGGTTTTTGCTTTGGATATTGGCGACATTGATCGTGATCGAGATCGCCGTGTTCCGCTGGACGAAGTGGTTCTGAGCGGGCTAGACCAGTACGTCAATAGGCACTTCAAGTACTTTGGAGAGTTTTGAGAGCATGACTCGACCTGCAGGGCGGCCATTTTCAATCTGAGAAATGTATGCCGATGTCGAATTGACGCGTTCCGCTAACTCTCGCTGCGAAAACTTACGAAGCTCTCGAAGCACTTTCACAGCGCTTTCTCCATCAAGTACAATGCGCCTGACTGCAGCTGAGGGCAGTGTCGCACCTTCTGACGCGGCCTCTCCCAGTCGTATCAGCGCTGCATCCTCGGCAGTTCCGCCTGTAAGAGCCTGATACTCTTTCCATGGCACGACGGCATGCGTGGGCCGACCCTTATTGTCTTTTAGAACTTGAACTCCACCCATGTTGCTCTCCTATCGATAAATGACCCGCCTGTGCGCGATATCTCGCACCTCAAGTGTATTTGCCGTGACTGCAAAAATCGCACGGTAATCACCGTGCCGCAATCGATACAAATCTGATCCCTTCAAACGTTTCACATCCCCGCCCCTTTGATCGGCGGCATACGCATCAATCTTCGTCATTATTGCAGCAGTGTCTGCTTTTGGCAGCCGTCTCAAAGCCTTAAGGGCCACGATCTTGTAGGTTACATCCAGCATTACTATATCTTTTTGCTATATATTGTCAATCTTTTTGCTATAGTCCTAAAGTGGAGGCTTCAACTCCTGAACCCCACCCGCGCATGCGTGCCGTCGCAGAAGGGTTTTGTGGCTGACTGGCCGCAGCGGCAGAGTCTGGCGTTTTGGGCGCGGGTGATGGTGCGGCCGGTGCCGGAGCAGATTTCGAAATTGCCCATGACCTGCAGCGGGCCGTCGGTGAGCGGATCGATCGTCAGCGTGCCGCCGCGGAATTCGAGCGGGTCGCTTTCGATGGTTGAGGGTTCGCCTGACGCCTTGAACAGGGCTGTGCGATGCGCGTTATCGCAAAAAGGTTTGTTCTGGGACTTGCCGCAGCGGCAGAGCGTGGCGCGGGTTAACATGTCCCCATGCAGGCTGACATCTGCGGCGACGGCGTAGGGTCCGTCCTCGCGAACACGGATAACATTGACCAGGGGTGCTGCCTCTTGGGCCGCGCCGTCGTGACGCTGATAGGTTATGGCGCCTGACGGACAATTTTGGGCGACATGCACGACGTGCTCAATGGGCGACGCTTCCGGGTGCAACCAGGCGCCCTTGGTGTTGGCGCGAAAGACTCCGGGGGCATCCAGAACACAATGGCGGGAGTGAATGCAGCGCTTGGTGTCGAAGCGCAACGTGATGTCTTTGGTGTGAGCGACGTTTGGATCGGATGGATCGCCGCCGGCTGGTAGCGCTGGGACCTTTACGGCTGCGGTGCGGTCGACGGCGATTGCGATGTGGCCTTCGAAGCGGTCATGAAGTTCGTCAAAGCGCTTTGCCAGAGCCTGCAGGCGCGAGGCAACGCCCGGCATTATTGCGTGCGGTTCAAGGGAAGCTGCGACCCCTGCAAGTTCGTTCGTCCGCTCACTGAGAATCTGTCCGGCGCAGCTCTGCACCAGCTGGCCGGAAGAGCGCGGCAGCGAGAAATTCAGCCCGGCGCCGGGAAAAAGCGTCGCCGCCTCGCCCACCATCTGGAGCACATACATCAGTTCGGTCGAGCCAACAGCCAGACCGACGCGAAGTTCTGCGGGCAACGGCGCGGGCGAAAACACCTGCGCCAATGTGCGCATCATCAGGGCGTAGACCGCGTTGCCGAGGTCAACCATCTTTGGGGCATGCGGGCCGGTGATGCGTGTCAGGTCGGTGCGGTCAGGCAAGTCCAGCAAGGTGGGGTTTGAGGCGACATCGCGGGCGGGTTTGAAGGCTGGGCGCGCTGACTGCATCTCAACCAGATTGCGTTTGATGGCGGCGAAACGGGCGTAGTGCGAGGTTTCGCTGTGGGCTGGCGCGCCCTCGCCCTGGATGACGATCTCCTCGATCGCGCGGCGGGCCGAGTTCAGATCAGTGACCTTGAACAGGCCTGGCAAGCCGAACTCGGCACCGGCGACTTGCGCTTGATCGTGGCCGACGAAGACCCTGTCCTCGCCCCGTTGCGCCGACAGTGCAATCAGTCCCTGCAATATGCCGTGATAAAGTTGACCCTGGCTGGCGTAGTCTTGCGCTGTGGGCGATAGCATGTCGGGCCGCGCGACGCGGTGATAATGATCCTTGTGGTCGAAGCCCTTACCGTCGCTGAGGTCGAGGCCCTCAGGGCGTTCGATGTAGAGAAAATGGTCGAGGGCCTGCAGCGAAAACGGTGTCAGCTTCATCACCACGTCGGCGGGGAAATGGCCGGCGCGGACCGGAAACTCGGGCTTCCACAAATGGGGCGATGCGCCCAATGAGGCCAAGAGATTGTTGACCAAACACAAATGCAGCATTTCTTCGCGCGCGACCTGACGCAGCGAGGCGCGCCAGTTGTTGATCGCCGCAAGTTCGTCAGCCGTCACACCTTCGCTTTCGTCGCGCTTGAGCGACCACATGGCATAGAGATAGGTGCACATGACGGCATGCTCGAACTCGGC
>JANOFD010000527.1:0-4453 GCA_031413455.1 Rhodobiaceae bacterium | reverse complement strand
GCCGACGAAGATCAGCGATGCGAGCAGCCCGGCGACGCCGGCGATCTGGCTGATGTAGGCGAGTTCTTCGAGGGTCATGGATTCGGGGGGCCTATAGATATTCAATGCGTGAGAGATGTCCGGGCACGTTTGAGTATTTTTTGTCGCGGGTCCAAAGTGGCACACCCAGCAACTCCGCGAGCGCGAAGTATGCAGCATCGTAAGACGTGAGATTGTCGCGTAATTCCCAAATGCGCGACCCCAAGGGCACATGAGAGTATCTCTCGATCTCCATCGCCGAGACAATTTCAAGGGCGGTATCGGCACGGGATACCGTTATTTTCTTCAGCCGCACAAGACGGCGAAGCGCCTGCAGGATCTCGAGTTCGATAATCTCAGGTGCAGCGAGTGCGTGAGATTCCGCACTCAGGCGCTCACGAAGTTCAATACCCTCCGCTGTGGCAATCGCGATTTCGAGCGCGAGAGACGCGTCGATGACAATCAATTTCGATCGCGCTCGCGGCGGATTATCGCCGTCGGCGTTTCCGACAGATCAACAGGCGGAAGTTTCGCCATCTTCGCTTTGATCTCCCCCCAACGAGGGCGGCGGAGATCGCTTTCAATGAGGCGCTTCAAATATTCGCTCAACGACAATCCCTCTTCAGCCGCGCGCGCCTTGAGCGTGCGATGTACTTTTTCGGGAATCTCACGAATTTGAATGTGTTTGTTCATGTGCAAAACATACTTTCATGCGAATTGAATGTCAATGCATTTGCTCGTGCCCAGGGAACCCGGCGTCTCGCCGACCAGTGTTGAAGTGCCGGCAGGATGAGGCTGTTCCCAGGAGCGGCGATTCGGGAAACCTAGAGGATTTCTTCGGGGGTCATGGGCGGGGGGGCCGTCTCATTCTGCGCCTCGCGAATGAGGCCGTCGATGAAGGTGCGGAACTCGGCGCTGAGCGAGATCGGATTGACGGCCCACCAGGCCCGAAAGCCCGGATGGGTCACGGACCACTTTAGCGTATTCAGCTCCGCATCGAACAGCTTCTTGTCCATGGTGCCATTCTTGTATTGGTAGTAAAGCGTCTCGAAGATCCGCATGTAGCCGAGCGACAAGAAGCTGTACGATACGCGCTCGTCATCATCGAGACCCTCCGCCCCCGCCATGCCAAGCCGCCACAGCCGCGCCACCTTCGGATCGCTGATGAGCAGCGTGTTGATCGCGTTGAAGCTGTCGGTGATGGCGTGATGCGACGTCGCCTTGATCGCCTTTGTGTTCTGCCGGATTTGCAGGCCGACGAAGATCAGCGATGCGAGCAGCCCGGCGACGCCGGCGATCTGGCTGATGTAGGCGAGTTCTTCGAGGGTCATGTTGTGGTTCTCTCATCAGATACGACCGGTTGATCTTCGCGAACACCGGGCGTGAGGCGCGAGGCATCGTGGTCGGGGAAGAGCTTTGCGAAGCGACCGTTCAAGTAGGCGGCGAAGTCTTGACCGTAGATGGAGGTGCGCTGTACGCGCCGCCCTTCGGCTGCGAACAGGGGCGCGGTGAGGTACCAGCAGGCATTGCGCGAAAAGTCATCCAGCAGTCGAGGGTCGATCAGGTCGTCACGTACAGCGTAGAACGCGTCCCGCAGGGGACCGAGGCTCAAATTGAAGTAGACGAGAATTTGGGTTGCCTCCACCGGGCTTAGCGGCGCCGGCTCTAACATCACCTTGCGGAAGATGGTGGCAAGTTCGGGGTTCATGAGCTCGCGCAACGTACCTTGATAGTTGACCGATACGCCCTGGGTGACTTGCGCGCGGGCGATCTTGTTCGTTTGTGTCTGCTGATAATAGATCGCAGCGAGCGAGCAGATGACCGCGACCACGCCCACGATCTGGCTGAGATAGGCAAGTTCTTCGAGGTTCATGATTGCACCGTTTTCGCATTCTCACGCGCAAGCGCAGAGGCGCGCACCGCTTCTTCGGCCTCTATGTCGGCGACCATTGCGTCGATCTCGGCGATGAAGCGCGGGTCGCTGCCTTCTGTCCGGAGTGTCTTCCATATCCGCCGCGCCCCTGGTGTTTGCAAATACTGGCGCGAACTTCTGGCAAGCCGCCGGTAGGTCGGTTCTTCGACGAGGTCCCGTATCCGCAGAGTGAACAGCGCTTCATGTGCGCCAATTGCAATTCCCACGATGTTCTTGATCTGAACGATTTCAGCAGGCGTCAGGCGTGTGGTCTGGTTCAACAAGCGGACCATGAGTTCGGCCTTCTCTGGTGTATCGGCGAGTTCCCTATGGATCATGCCGTTCTGCAGATGGGCGTTCAAAGTCAGCTCTGCGCGTGCCACCTTCGCCGCCTGATGGCCCTGCCAGACAACCGCGACCAACGTGGCAAAAATCGCGACCACTCCAATCGTCTGGCTGAGGTAGTTGATTTCTTCGAGGGTCATGCGGGGTCCTTTTGTGTTTTCGTCTTTGGCGCACCGTTCCGCTTGATCAATTCATCCGCCAACTTTTGCAGCACGATCGCTTCGGCGCCTCCGTCCTTGGGGTAGTGCTGTCTGTGGTGCGAGCTCAAGATACGCGATCCGGCCGGCAGGGCCAGCGTGGAATCATGGTTGCAAATATGGACTCACTGTCCACAATTGCACGCTGAGAGTCATAAAATCTTCGTGAAACCACCTCTTGAAAACATTCCGAATAAGGAATATACATCGTCATGAGCTGAAACGTCGAGGTGACGGACGAGTGCCGGGCTTGGCTCTTGGAATTGAGCGAAACGGATTTTGATTCGGTGGACTTCTCGGTGGATCTTTTGATCGAACGCGGGCCGCAGTTGGATCACCCGCATAGCTCGAAGATAAACGGCTCGCGGCATTCGCATATGCGCGAGCTGCGGGTGCAATCCGGTGGCAGGCCGCTGCGCATGTTTTATGCCTTTGATCCCCGGCGTTCTGCGATCTTGTTGATCGGCGGCGACAAGACCGGTGACAAAAGGTTCTATGATCGCATGATCCCGCTCGCTGATGACTTGTACGACATCTATCTGGACGAACTCCGGCAGGAAGGATTGATCCCATGACAGGACATCGGCCGTTTGCAGATCTGAAGAAGGGTTGGAGCGACGATCGCCGCGCTCGCAACCAAGCGCGCAAGGCTGAGATTGCGGTGGAGTATGCCACGCTGGAGGAATTGCGCGTCGCACTCGGTCTGAGCCAAGAGGAACTGGCGCGGCGCCTTGAGGTTCAGCAACCAGCCGTCTCCAAGCTGACAAGCCGGAGCGACATGCGGATCAGTACGCTGCGCGATCTGATCGCAGCGATGGGCGGCGAACTCCACGTCACCGCGACGTTCCCCGACCGCTCGGTTGAACTCGCAAACTTCGATTGAAGCTCACGGCTGCGCGCTCTGGGTTTCGGATGCCGGCGGTTGGACGGGTTCTGCGATCACCGCCGGGAACAGCTGCGAGAAGGGAATGGGCTGTGCTCGCTCCATTTCCTTGTCCACAAAGGTGATGAATGCGGGGGAGAAGGCGGCCTTGCGGGCCAACCAGTATTCTCTCGAACTTTTGCCCGACATCGTAGGCCCCAACCCTCGATGGATCGACTGCCATGCGTCGTCGCCCAGGCGCCCGGCCGCACGTTGGATGTAGGCGCGATCATACAAGCGCAGCATGCGCGCAACTATAAAGATGTGCGCCGCTCGACGATCAAGAGGCACGGCCTCGAGACCTCCCATTTGGCCGGCGAAGTGATCTCGCGCGGCTACCGGATCATTCGACAATGCGCCCAGTATCTGATCGAAGTCCGTCAGAATCTGATTCATGGTGCCGTAGCGCGCCTCGCGCGTCTGAGCGCGCATCTGGAGACCCAAGAAAACCAGTGACGCAAAAATGGCGACGCCGGAAAAGATCTGGCTGAGGTAGGCAAGTTCTTCGAGGGTCATGAATTCAGTGCCTCGCTTTGCTGCTTCTCCTCACGGGTCGACGCGCCGTCGTTGTGAAACGCCGCGGTGTCCCACGGCACGACCGTGCTGGCGTCGCGCGCGGCCTCGATGACGGCGACAAACTCGCCCGACCAAATGTTCTGCGTCTTCTCGAAGTCCCACCATTGGCGGTAAAACGGCAGCTTGATGACCCCTGCGGCCCAACTCGAGCGAGCGTCCCAGATCGCTTTGTCGAGGTTGCCGTATTTGTGGAGAAAATAAAGGCCTTCGAGTTTTTGAAACAGCGCGCGTTGGGAAAGCGTTACGCGCGCCCGATGGACCTCGGAAAAATCATTCCACGTCTTTCCTGGATCGTAGGTAGAAATAGCCATGAGCAGAAACTCATCCGACAAGTCGGCAACGATCATTTCGTTCGTCGACGCCCAAGAGTGGGTGCCTTCGAAAGCCGCCGAGGCCTTGATCGAGCGCGTGTTGGCCTTGATCTGCTCGCTGTTCTGCCGGACCTGGCTGCGGGTCGACACCCGGGCGGAGTGCTACGTCCTC
>JANOFD010000526.1:0-5248 GCA_031413455.1 Rhodobiaceae bacterium | reverse complement strand
GAGACTTCGTACGCCGGTGTCGAAGCGATGTTGCGCGGCGCGGCGTTCGTCGCCAAGCCGAGCGGGGCCGATGCCGAGCAGCAGCCCCGCCTCGCTCGAACAATGCGTCGGCGACCACGAGAGAACAAGAAGGTAGAAGTCGAAATCGCCGGCACCCTCAGGCACTTGCTGCATGTCTGCGGGCACGCTGAGCGGCGCCGAAGATTCAGCAATGGGAGAAGGTGAATTCTCCCGCTTCGCGTTAGTTTCGTCTTCGCTGCCATTGCGGCTGATGACGGCGATAAATATCAACAGCGCAGCCGCAATCGCCACAATCTTCTGCCGGTCGAATTCCATGTTCACTCACATCCTAAACACGCCAAACCGCGTCCGCTTCACCGGCGCGTTCAGCGTGGCGCTTAGCGCCAGCGCCAGCACCCGCCGCGTCTCGGACGGCGCGATGATACCATCATCCCACAGCCGCGCGGTGGCGAAATAGGGATTGCCCTCGTCTTCATAGCGCGCGCGGATCGGGGCGCGGAACGCGGCTTCCTCGTCTTTGCTCCAGGCCTCGCCACGCGCTTCCATGCCGTCGCGTTTGACCTGCGCCAGCACGCTCGACGCCTGCTCGCCGCCCATCACCGAGATGCGCGAGTTCGGCCACGAGAACATGAACCGCGGCCCATAGGCGCGCCCGCACATGCCGTAATTGCCCGCACCATACGAACCGCCGATCACCAGCGTGATCTTGGGCACCTTGGCGCAAGCCACCGCCGTTACCATTTTCGCACCATCTTTGGCGATGCCGCCAGCCTCGTATTTCGCCCCCACCATAAAGCCTGCGATATTCTGCAGAAACAGCAGCGGAATGCCGCGCTGACAGGCAAGCTCGATAAAATGCGCCGCCTTCAGCGCCGACTCGGAAAACAAAATCCCGTTATTACCCAAAATCGCCACCGGCATCCCCCAGATATGCGCAAACCCGCAAATCAAAGTCGTGCCGTAAAGCTTCTTGAATTCATCAAACACCGAGCCATCGACGATACGCGCAATCACCTCGCGCACGTCGTATTGCGTCGCCAAGGATTGCGGCACGATCCCATTCAACTCGGCAATGTCATAAAGCGGCTCCACCGGTTCGCGCATCACCACATCGGGCCGCTTCGCCCGGTTCAGTGTCGTCATGATCCGCCGCGCCAACGCCAGCGCATGCGCGTCGTCCTGCGCATAGTGATCCGTCACCCCGCTGCGGCGTGAATGCGTGTCGGCGCCACCCAACTCCTCCGCCGTCACCACCTCGCCCGTCGCCGCCTTCACCAAAGGCGGCCCGCCCAGAAAAATCGTGCCCTGATTTTTGACGATGATGCTCTCGTCCGACATTGCGGGCACATAGGCGCCGCCGGCCGTGCACGACCCCATCACCACCGCAATCTGCGGAATGCCCATCGCCGACATGTTGGCTTGATTATAAAAAATGCGCCCGAAATGCTCGCGGTCGGGAAAAATCTCCGCCTGATTGGGCAAGTTCGCCCCTCCCGAATCCACCAGATAAATACACGGTAACCGGTTCTCGCGCGCAATCTCCTGCGCCCGCAAATGCTTCTTCACCGTCACCGGATAATAGGTCCCGCCCTTGATCGTCGCATCGTTGCAGACGATCACACACTCTTGCCCCTCTACGCGACCCACGCCGGTGATGATCGACGCCGCATGAATATCGTCGTCATACATCCCGAAAGCGGCAAGCGGTGACAGCTCCAGGAAAGGCGTCCCCGGATCGAGCAGGCGGTTCACCCTTTCGCGCGGCAACAGCTTGCCGCGCTCGATGTGCCGCTGGCGCGAGCGCTCGTCCCCGCCTTTGGCCGCAACCGCAATTCGCGACGTCAACTCGCCTGTAAGTTTTTCCATCGCGGCGGCATTCGCCTTGAACCGTTCATCGCGCGTCGAAATCGAAGTCTCAAGCCGTGACATGGCGCTTCCCAAATGAGTGGATCTCAAGTTCAGTATTGCCCTTCCTTGCGATTAAGGGAAAGGTGCAGTCACCACGCACTGCTGCCGAATTGGGGGAGAACTGCCTTGGAAGCTTTCTTGCACGACCTCTCATGGGTGCCGCCCCTGCGCACTGAGGCGCTGACACTGATCTTCAATGCCTTCACTTATCTCGGCTACACCCCATTCTTCCTCGCGTTCTTGCCCATGGGCTATTGGCTCGGGGACAAGCAAATGTTTACGCGGCTGACTATCCTGATCGGCATTGTTGCGCTGACCAACACATTCTTCAAAGACCTTTTCCAGGACCCGCGCCCGGCAATCGAATTCGCCCTCGACAAGCGCGTTGGTGATTCATTCGGACTGCCATCGGGCCACGCCCAAGTCGCCGCCGCCATGTGGTTCTGGCTCGCCATTGAAATTAGCAGGCTTTGGGCTTGGGCCCTCGCCATCTTCATAACCCTGGGCGTTGCCGCCTCACGGATTTATCTGGGCGTCCATGATATGGAAGACGTCATCGCTGGCACAATGCTGGGGCTTGCAACCGTCGTGATCTATCGCGAGTTATTGTCTGACAAGTTTGCTTTCTGGCACAAGCTCAACCCCGTCGTTCATTTGACAGCAATCGCAGCCCTTGTGCCGATGTTCACCTATGCCTGGCCGCGCGATCCAGCCCCAAGTGCCATCATGGCATTGGGCGTGTTCATGTTTGCCTGGGTGCTGGGGCACCATTTGCAACAGTCCCTGATCCACCACCGTCGCCATCCCAACTGGTTCGTTGCTGGGCTCTCCAGCCTGGCGGCGATCAGCGTCTTGTTGGCAAGCTTCAAATATGGTGGCGAGTATCTGGCAGCCCTCGGCCAATCGCAGCAAGCCATCACCGTCGTGCAATCCGCCGTCATGGCGCTCTTCGCGACTTTGATTGCACCAGCCGTCTTCCGCCTGTTCAGATTGAGCGCGCCGCCGAATTAACAAGTTGAGTCTTTCCCGCAACACGGGCGAATGTTGTCACAGGAAATTTACACAACCCGGCGCAATCGCGAGTACCCTGACCTCAGCCGAATGATTCGGGTGGAGTCACAGCGTACGTGACTAATATTTGGTGGAAGTTTTGCACCGCAACCGCTGACGCGCATGACATTGCGCACCGGCACCGCCCTTTCGTCCTCTCAAAGTTTCCAGTGCAGTTGGTGTGGCAAGGTCGCATGTCGCGTGCCAGCACGCGTATGCGCCTAAAGTTGAGGACTCTAAACGATGGGAAAAAAAGCAAGCCGCAGACGTGGACGTGAAGACTATCAGGAACACTCAAAAGTCCGGGCCCTGTTTACGCGAGGACACAATTGGAGCCCGCTGGATCGCGATCAGGCAGGGCGCGAACAAACTGAACGCAGCTACACCAAGAACATCAAACCCTGTTCCGACAATCAGCGTAGGCTTCTGGAAGCCATCGACAGTCGGAACCTGGTTGTAGCCGCAGGCCCCGCTGGTACCGGCAAAACCTATCTGGCCATTGCCAAAGCTGTCGAAGCGCTCGAAGCCAAGAAAGTCTCGCGCATTATCCTGTCACGGCCGGCCGTCGAAGCCGGTGAAAATCTGGGATTTTTGCCCGGCGGCCTCGAAGAAAAACTGGCCCCGTATCTACGGCCACTCTACGACGCACTCACGGAGCGCCTCGGCGGCAAGCGCCTCAAAGCCTTGCTTGCAGAAAATATTATCGAAATTGCACCCGTAGCCTATATGCGCGGCCGCACACTCAACAACGCCTTCATCGTCATCGACGAGGCACAGAACTGTACCTACGGCCAACTTAAAATGATGCTGACGCGCCTGGGGTGGCATTCCACGATGGTCATCACCGGCGATCCGGATCAAACCGATCTGTTGCCGGGGCTCAGCGGCCTCTGCCAGGTTGCTGACCGGCTCTCAACGCTGGAGGACATTGCCGTCATCAGGCTCGAAGAACGCGACATCGTTCGCCACCCGCTGGTGGCCGCCATGCTGACCGTACTTTAGGCCCCGTACTTTAGGCCCCATACTTCAGGCCCCATACTTCAGGCCAACGCCACCACTTGCGCGGTGACGAATACGCCCAGCGCCAGACAGGCGACATAGGCGGCAAAACTGGTGCGGTTGCGATAGCTTTGCGGCCGCGCCACAATGGACTTCGCCGCTTCCACAAAACCCATCTGCTCGCGCGCGATGAACTGCTGACCAGTGAACACGATGACGATTGCCGAAGCGATGAAGAACGCATCACGCGGCGCAACCGAGCCCATTTCGAACAGCACCAGAACCAACGCCATCAGCCCGACGGTAAAAATACTCGCAATCCTGTCCAGCATGGCGCGCCCTCAATCTCGATTTGTTGCACTTGCGAACAAGGAAATAGTGGCGCCAAACCGATGTTTCAAGATGAAAATGACGCCAGCGTCATTAAATACGCCAGGGACTGGAATTGTCCTAAAAATGTTGCTAAAAAATCACATCAGCAGGTTTCCGCGCAACACCCTGAAGAATCTCAGAGCAACATCACCCGACTCCGGGCAAAAGTCTCAGGCATGAAGATCGATCAACGAGATGCCGACGCAGCCTTGGGAGGCGAGGTCCACGCCCACTCCAGCTGGATGCTGCCGTTTTTTGTGCTTTTGATTGCAGCCGCAATCGGCGCTGGCGTTTATGTTTTTTTGGCCGGCCCCACGGTCGAGGAAGTACAAGGCAACATCCAGGGCAATACCTACTCACCAAGCGCCAGCAGCGAAACGGCCGATCTTCAGATCGACGGCGTCTTGTTTCGTGTTCCTGGAAACTTCACCAAGTACCGGCGCTCGCGCTCCAGTGGCGATCATGAAGATGCGCCGATGCAAGCGTTACTTCCCGGTCTTTCGCCCTGGACGCCAGGTGCTGCCGCCCAATTCTCCAGCAACGCGGCTGATGCCAAGGTCATCCACTTCACACTGGCCGTGGATCGCGCCAATTTGACCTACCAGGACAAATTCGAACGGGGCATCAGATTGAATGCGCTTGATTTCGCAGGCGAAGCCGGACCGTTTGGCCTGACAACATTCAAGTTCGGCGCCGGATCTGAATATGCCAATACCGAATGGTTCACCGCAAGTCTGGCCGACGGATCACAGCTCGTGATGCGTTGCGATGCATCGGCCACCCCCGAATTTGGTTCCAACTGCATGCGAGTGACCAGGCTGCGGGAAAATATCAGCCTGACCTACAAATTCAAACGCTCTCAGTTGGCAAACTGGAAGAAAGCCGACGAGAAGTTATT
>JANOFD010000525.1:0-5670 GCA_031413455.1 Rhodobiaceae bacterium | reverse complement strand
CCCAACCAGCCCGAGCAGAAAAGGCGAATCGGTCAGCCGGTAAATCAGCCACGACTGCGCAATCGCCTGCATCCAGAAGCCGATCAGGGAAATGGATTGCCCTGCAAAGAAAAGCCGGTAATTCCGGTGGCGAAATGCGCTCAGTAGCGCGCCGTGTACGGCTATGTCGGGGGCGTGTCGCAAACTGCGCGCAAACTATTCAGCGGCCGCACAAATGAAAAGGGCACCGGCGTCGCAGGCCAGTGCCCTTCAATTCAAAACCGGCTCAGCGCTTCGCCAACAAATCCCGAATCTCCGTCAGCAACTTTATGTCTGCCGTTGGCTCAGGCGGGATCGCCGGCGCCGGCTGCGGTTGACGTTTCAATCTGTTGATGCCCTTCACAGCCAAGAACAGAACAAGGGCAACTATCGAAAAGTTGATGACCGCTGTCACAAACTTGCCCCACGCCAGCACAGCGCCCTGTTTCTTGGCTTCTTCAAGTACGGTTGCCGTTACGGTCTCATTCAACCCGAAAAAATAATTCGAGAAGTCGACACTGCCCAGCGCGCCGATTAACGGCATAATCATGTCACCGACGAGTGAACTTACGATTGTCCCGAATGCCCCGCCGATAATGACGCCAATCGCCAAATCAACAACATTGCCTCTCAGCGCAAATTCCTTGAATTCACTTAACATGGATGACGAGCCCTCTTTGATCGTTTTCGCCCGCGATTCGTCGCAGACGCATTGCCGAGCGTATCACGTCCAAAGCCGGGCCGTCAGCATCAAGCCGCTTGCATTCCGCCCGCAGCCAATGCTTTGACACTGCCCATCGCTCTTTACAGGTCCACACCATGACATTATCACCTGCACCGTTGTTCACGCCCTTCAAACTCGTGAACCTGACGCTGCCCAACCGGATCGTCATGGCGCCGATGACGCGCTCGAAAAGCCCCAACCAGATTCCAGGCGAAGACGTCGCTGCCTATTATGGCAGACGCGCCAAAGGCGGCGTCGGTTTGATCATCACCGAAGGTGTGGCACCAGATCACCCCGTGGCACTCAACGACGACAACGTCCCCAATTTCCACGGTGACGCTCTCGATGGCTGGGCGAAAGTCCTCAAAGCCGTCAAGGCCGAAGGCGGTTTCATCATGCCCCAACTCTGGCACACCGGCCTGATGCGCAAGCAGGGCTCGGGCCCCAACAAGCACTTGCCCGGCGTCGGACCCTCAGGCCTCTTCAAGCCCGGCAAGAAAGTGACCGAGCCCATGACCCCAGCCGACATCGACGCCGCCATCGCCGGCTACGCCACCAGCGCCCGCCACGCCGAAGAACTTGGCTTCGACGGCGTCGAACTCCATGGCGCCCATGGCTACCTCATCGACCAATTCTTCTGGGAAGGCACCAACGAACGTCTCGACGACTTTGGCGGGGACATGATCCAACGCACAAAATTCGCAGTCGAAGTCATTCGCGCCGTCCGCGCCGCGGTCAGCAAGGACTTCCCCGTACTCTTGCGCTGGTCGCAATGGAAACAGCAGGACTACAACGTCAAACTCGCACCAACACCTCAAGCCCTAGAAAAATTCCTGGAGCCGCTGGTGAAGGCAGGCATCGACTGCCTGCACTGCTCAACCCGCAAATTCTGGGAACCGGAATTCGAAGGCTCGGACCTCAACGTCGCGGGTTGGACAAAAAAGATCACCGGCCTGCCCACGATCACCGTGGGCTCCGTCGGCCTCAACGAAGAATTTATCGCAGCCTATCGCGGCGTGCCTGCCGGACCAGCGTCGCTCGATCGCCTGATCGAAATGTTTGCGCGTGGCGATTTCGATCTCGTCGCCGTAGGCCGCGCCCTGATCGTCAATCCCAATTGGCCCGAACTGGTCAAAGCCGGAAAAATGGACGAGCTCAAGCCTTTCACGCTGGAGGCATTACCGGTCTTGCATTGAAGAGCTATTTCACCGCAAAGACGCAAAGGGCGCGAAGCAATTACTGAGTCTTCGCGCCCTTTGCGTCTTTGCGGTGAAATTTTACTTACATCGCACACACTGCGCGCATTGCATCAGCACTACTCCCGCCCCTCCGTATCCATCCAGACTTTCAACCGGTCGAGCTGCCGCGCGAGATCTTCCATCTCGCTATCCTCCCAACCCGAAAACACCTCGGCAAACCGCGGCACAAAGGCCGCAATCGCCCGCGCCTGAATTTCCAGACCCTTCGGCGTGATCGTCAGCAACTTCGACCGCCCATCGCCCGGCGCCGGATCAGCGCGCAGGAACTTGCGCGCAATCATTTTCTGAACCGTCTTCGTCACACCCGGTTGCGGCTGCTGCATGGCCGAAGCGATACTGCCCACTGTCTTGGCTTCTTGCGGCCTGTGACTGAAATGGTTGAGGATGATGAACTGAGAGAACGGCAGCTTCAGTTCGGCCAGCGTCCGCGAGGCGCGCGCGGTCGCCAGCTGGTTGATGATGCCGATCCAGTTGAAAATCCGCCAGCCGAGCTGCGCCTGCGATTCAGTGATCTTACCCATTCGCCGTTTGCATCACGTCCTCAAAATTTCGGCAAGGGGTCTGCGCGGCGCGGGATCAAAGGCGGGTGCGCGACCCAAGCGGAAAAACATCTGCACGGTGTCGCTCTCGGGCAGATTGAGTGCGCGTTTATGCTCGGCCAACAACGGAAGCATTTCAGGAAACTCCTGCAGCGCCTGGCTCAAAGGATGGAGCGCCAACCCAAGTTCCGTCGCCTGCAGGTTAGCGCGGACATAGGCAGCTCCCGCATCCAATTGCGCGCGGCGATCATTCCGCGCTGTGACGATCCACGCAAACGCAGGCGTTTTGAGATGGGTTTCAATCAAGTCCAACGCCTGCTTGCGCGCAAAATCCTCCATCGCCGTTTCGCGAGAGAACAGGTTGAGCTTGTTCAGCCACCAAAAGAAGGGCCCATGAAATGCCAACCCATCACGGTGGCGCGCAATCTCAGGCGCTGTAATCCGAAACAGCTTTACGCTTTCAAGATAGGTCGTGCCTTTATTGACCTCGATGGCCCATGCGTGCCGCGCAATATCGCGCAGTCGCACCAGCGCGGAAGGTTCGTCTGTCCACCCAAAGCGAACATCCTGCCCACGCATCTGATCACCAAGACTGGCAGCATCGGCACGTGACACCGGCGTGAGATCATAGGCGTTGCGGTTGGTTCGCCGCTTCAGCACTTGTTTGAACAAGCGATCAGGCAAAACTTTCACGTTGCTGGAGAAAACCATTTGGCAGATGGGTTCGTCCCGAATTTCATTCGCAGCCCACGCACCAACTGGAAACGATTTGAACTCTGAGTGAAATCCCAACTCGGCCGCAGCGATGCGCAGCAACTCAAGAAAGGCCCCACAACCTATCATGATTTGACGCGAAAAAGGGTCGGTCTCAGGCAGCAACCGCGTGCGATCGCAGAAAAAACTAATAACCCCAGGCTCTCGTAGATCAACAATCCAAGGCTGTCGATTATGCGGATTGGGCGCAAGCAAGGCATAGGAAAGCGCTCTCACCCGTGGATCCTTCACACTCGGAACAGGTCCCAGCCAGGCTTCAACGGCCGCTTCTGGCATTGGATCGCATTGCGTAAGCCCAACCCCGCCCGCGGCCAAAATGACCGCTGAAGTTCCAACTACACGCAAGAAATTTCGACGCGTCGCCATTGTTTGCTCCTATCCCAATGCAGGCACAACAAGCCCGGCCATCACCAAAACCATCACTGCTGCCGACATGATGAAAAACTTCGGCCCTACGCCATCGGCCTGCGTACGCGCCAGCGAAATGCCGCACATCAACAACCAACCCAGCCACGCCGCAGAGACTGGCGCCGACAGAAATCCGATCACTTCAAACGGGCCGCCCAATTGCTCGAAAGCGCTCACGCCAATCAACGCCCCAAGCACGAATCCCACTGCGCCATAGGGCCAGGCAAACAATTGCCCGCGAAACATCGCAAGGCTGATCAGCATCGTCCACGCCCCTTGCGCCAGGAATCCCAAATGCTCGCCCAACACCATTCCGGCGTAGCGATTGAGCAGCCCTTCCAGCATCGCCACGACAGTGCGCATCTCCGCCGTCGGCGCCAAAGCCATCTGTTCGGCCAGGTAGGGCACGGCAATAGGCCAGCGCATAAACCCCATCATCTGAAAGGCGCCAGCCAACACGCCTGCCACCAGCGCTGCCGTCAGCAAAGTGCTGCCCGCACGTGCGAAACTCTGATGAAACAAAACCGCAAGCATGATCTGCGTCAGACCCGACAGACCCATCATGTAGTACGCAGGAACGATGATCGCCTGATTCTGCTGAAACAGCGCCAAGCGCTCTTGCGAGGACGCCCTCAAAATCTCCGGAAATGAGAATTGATCGGCCAGTATCAAAAACCCCGCCGCCAACAGCCCGACGTGAATGAGCGAAACGATAAAGGCTGTGCCGTATTCCCGCGTGCGGTCCATGAACATCTCCTATATTCCAAGGAATACAATAAACATTCCACGGAATGTAGTCAAGCCCTCCCTGAATCAGCCGGTTTTCGGTCCGTCTTGCGAGTGGCGGCCTCTGGCGCTAAACCCTTGCCCCATGAGCTCAAAAGACTGGATCGGCTATCAGGCCCTTGTAGATCGTGCTTTTCGTACCGTGGTACGCGAGGCGCTGCAGCACGTGGCCAAAGGCGGCATGATGGGCAGCCACCATTTCTATATTAATTATGACACCCACGCGCCCGGCGTGGTGATCTCCGACGCCCTGCGTAGCCAGCACCCGGTGGATCTGACAATCGTGATCCAGAACCAGTTCTGGGACCTGAAAGTCTTCGATGACGCCTTCGAAGTGGGCCTGAGCTTCAACAAAATGCCCGAAGTTCTGCGCATTCCATATGCCGCCATCAAACAGTTCAGCGACCCTTCGCAAAAATTCGGGTTCCAATTTCAGAACAACCTCGCGGCCGCAGCGGCACCCAAGCCAGAGCCCCCTCAAGCAAAACCGGATCCTGAAACACCATCCGACCCCGCTCCCAAAGACCCCACGGTCGTCAGCCTCGACCGCTTCCGCAAGAAGTGAACATGACAGCCACCCGCACCGAAACCGATAGCTTTGGCCCCATCGAAGTTGCCGCGAACAAATACTGGGGCGCCCAGACCCAGCGCTCGCTGGAAAACTTCAAGATCAGTGGCGAGCGCATGCCGCTGCCACTGATCCACGCCTTCGGCATTATCAAGAAAGCCGCCGCGATTACAAACGTGGCGCTGAAGGACATGGACGCCAAAACCGGAGACGCGATCTGCAAAGCCGCCGATGAAGTCATCGTGGGCAAACTCGACGATCATTTTCCGCTCGTAGTTTGGCAAACCGGCTCCGGCACCCAAACCAATATGAACGTCAACGAAGTGATCTCCAACCGAGCCATCGAAATGCTCGGCGGCGAAATGGGAACCAAAAAACCCATCCACCCAAACGATCACGTCAATCGCGGCCAATCCTCGAACGACAGTTTCCCGACCGCCATGCACATCGCAACGGTACTCGAAATCCATCGTCGCCTGATGCCAGGCCTGCGCCGCCTGCATGGCGCCTTGCTGACCAAAACCCACGACTTTGCCTCCATCATCAAAATCGGCCGCACCCATCTGCAAGACGCAACGCCCATTACTCTGGGCC
>JANOFD010000524.1:0-1189 GCA_031413455.1 Rhodobiaceae bacterium | reverse complement strand
GCGTCATCCAGCCTGCCTAGCGCCCGATAGGCATAGCCGGCGAACGAAAGGGCCGTCCCGTTTTCGGGCCTCAGCCGCCACAACGGGATCGCCAGATCCAGCACGCCTTGCGGATTCTTTGCCTTATGCCGCGCGCGCATTGCGGCGCCCGAGGCAACGAACACCGCATCAAGCGCTTCAGGGGTGGCCGATTTCAACAAATCAACAAGTCCGTCCTTTTGCGACTCGAGCCGCGCTTGGAACGCACGCACTTCCTCCGTGCTCGACTGCAAATGGTTTGCAAGGTCCTGCGTGGCAAACCACGTGCCCGCAGCAATCAGCGCGCTAACCCCGATAGTGACTAGCCACTTGGCGCGAATCTCGGGTGAAATAATTCCCGGAATTGGCCCGAGGAATGCCGCCAGACCTGCTCCAATTGTTGCCAATACAGGACGAAGCGAAACAACATCCCACAAGGCGATGCACGTCAGCAGTATGGCCGTCACCGACATCAGGGTCAGCACCGACCACAAGTTCAAATACCTGTCCGTCATGCGCCTGATGTCTGCGTTCAGGCGCTGAAAGGATCGCCACCCAAAGTTTTGTTGTGCCGCCTCGCTCATTTGTGCCTCCCTTTTGAGCCCTCGTTAGTCCCTGTGGCTCATGCACCCTGTTTACCTGACGGCGGCTCTCAGTTACAGGCTGTGCTTCCATTTTCGAGATACACCCCATGCAAGTTCTTCTGACCGGCGCCGCCGGATTTATTGGCTATCATGTGGCCGAAGCCCTCCTCGCGCGCGGCGATGAAGTCGTCGGCGTCGATAATCTCAATGCCTATTACGAGGTCAGCCTGAAGGACGCGCGGCTCGCCCGCCTCAAGGCCAACAGGAATTTCACTTTTGAGAAGGCCGACATTTCCGACCGTCAGGCCATGGCCATTGTCGCCGCCAAGCACTCAACGATCACGCACATCGTCCACCTGGCCGCCCAGGCGGGCGTGCGACATTCCCTGAAGGACCCCTACACCTACATTTCGTCCAACGTCATGGGTCAGGTCGTGATGCTTGAACTGGCGCGCGAGTTCGCCCACTTCGAACACTTCGTCTACGCCAGCTCATCGTCCGTGTACGGCGGAAATACCAAACTGCCCTTCTCCATCGACGACGATACCGAGCAACCCAATTCGCTCTATGCCGCAACCAAGAAGGCC
>JANOFD010000523.1:0-3224 GCA_031413455.1 Rhodobiaceae bacterium | reverse complement strand
TCTGCGGCGATTTCCCTGGGCTGAGCGAATCGGCGGCGGCGGCCGCCCGCGACTCGGCCAGGTAGCGCAAGAACTCGCCGTCTTCGCCGCCGAGTGCCGTATCGGGAACGTCGGCGTAGCCCACCAGTCGCACGCGCAGCGGCGGCCCAACGTGCGGCCAACACGATCCGTCATTATCGCTTCACGCATACATGCTATATCGGGCGTCCCAATGCTTCGATGACGTATTGGAAGCGCGGAAGCGGTGTGCCGTCGGGCGGAATGCCAGGCGACGACTGCAACAACAATAATCCGGACACGACCGAAGCCCGTTGGGCGGGAGGTGCGTGGAAGCTTGTCGATGGCAGCCATTGGCTGCTTCATTTCGGCGGCAACGAAGCCGAAGCCCGCAAGGCCGAGGAGCTCGTTCGCCACTACAGGCTGAACAGGCAGTGTTTCGTCGAACGGCCCAATCCGGGGATGAGTTACTGGCTTTCTGAGTAAAAACCCTGTCCTAAATTCTGGAAAAAGCGGCGGAATTTCGCCGCTTTTTTTATGACAAACAGGACACAGGACACTGTCTCAGAACACTGTCCTGTTTGTCCTGTTCAGGTTGTCCTACTGTGCTGCGGGCCGAAAAAATCCCGCCGGGCGGCAAAGCCCGCTTTTGAACATCCTATTCACTTGTCAAGTCGCAGCGCCCGGACGCAGGAGTGCGCCGTGCGAAAATATTCAGTTACACCACCGCAGGAACGTATATAGAACTCTCTTGCGTTGTTGTCAACTCCCCATCTCCTTTGGATTTTGCCTGCGAAACACCAAAATTATGAATAGTGCCGCGGCATTCCAACGCAGTTAGCTGGAGCCGCCCCATGCGCGAGTCTGAACTTACCCTTCATCACGATTGCCTCGTCGATTCCGGCGGCTGTGATTTCGATGGGCATCTTAAGCGCCTTTAACACCGGCACGATCCGCGAGAATAACATCGTGCAGGCCGTGGCGTCGGCGGGGGGCACGTTGTCGGCGATTATCTTTGTGCAGCCTTTGCTTGGCGAGGCGGCGAAGCCTGCGCTGGTGGCTTTCGCGTTGTTTGCGGTGGCGATTGTGTTTTCGATTGCCACGATTTCCAACGACAATCTGCAGGACTTGAAGACGGGCTTTCTGGTCGGCGCCTCACCGTGGCGCCAGCAGGTGGCGCTGATCATCGGCGTCATTGCGGGTGCGGCTGTCATCGGACCCGTACTCGACTTGCTCAATCAGGCCTACGGTTTTCCGGGTGATACGAACCGCGTGGCGATTGTCGCCACACCGTTGCCTGCACCGCAAGCGGCGCTGATTTCGACGCTGGCGCGCGGGGTTCTCGATTCGGGACTCGATTGGGGATTGATCGGCATCGGCGCGCTGATCGGCGTTGGCGCTATCGTGGCCGACGAGATTTTGGGTGGACTGAAACTGATGCGCTTGCCGCCGTTGGCGGTTGGCATCGGCATTTATTTGCCGATGGACGCAACGTCGCCGGTCGTGCTGGGTGCTGTGATTGGCTGGCTTTACAACGCTTACATTGCCGGCAGACCGGACGCGGCGATGCTGGCGCGCTTTGGTGTGTTGCTGGCGTCCGGGCTGATTGTCGGTGAAAGCCTGCTGGGTGTGGTCAACGCGGGGTTGATCGTTGGCGCCAACAATGCGACGCCGCTGGCGCTGGTGGGCGCGGAGTTCGGGCCGGTCGCCGCATTGATCGGCCCAGTGTTGTTCGCGGTCTTCATTGTGGGTAGCTACGCCTGGGTTAGCCGCCAGGCGCGGGCTTGAGGTCGATGTAGCTGGCGGATAGGTACACCCATGCCGCGCCGGTCTTAAGCGGCGCCGCGTTGACGTCCGCCTTGCAACGCAAAGTTGGTCGCGCGCGTTGTTGCGGCCTGGGCGATGGTGTTTTTGCCGCTGAGCTTGCCGTGGCGCTCAAGCCACTGAGCGACCGCCAGCCAATCCCATAACGGGGACTCCGTGGTTACGCGCATCGTAGGTGGTGGAAAATCTCCAGGTCCGCGCTTGCCTTGCACAAACAACGACACCGCCTGGCGCGTCAAGCCCGCGCGCTCGGCAATATCGCTAAGGCTTGCATATGAGTCCGGCTCAATCCGCACAATGCGACCGCCCGCCTTGCGTACGTCACGCATCGCGGTCGCGAGCGCGTCCTTGAACGATTTCGCGGCGCGAGAGAAGTCGAGAACTACGACCCCCTTCACCACGCCGATCAACGCGTCGCTGCATCCAGCCTTGTAAAGCCGATCTTCGAAATCCGAAGCACGGTGGTCGATTCCTTCGACCACCATCGAGAACTCAAACTCCGTATGAGTGTGTCTGCGGCTTTTCAACAATGAGGACATCGCTTCACCATTCGTAAAATCTGTTTGGCGTGTGTCCCGGCACTTTTGGGCGTCGACCACACAGACATTTGACAGCCCGCAGGCGTTGCTTCCGGACACAACAATTTGCACCAGCAATGCGCAGAATTGCCAGCGTCCTTGTAACGCCAACCCTTCGCCTCGGCTTGCCGTATTGCGGTTTCGATTTCCTTGCTCGGGTGCCGACTTCGAGCCATCAGAAAAGCTTTACCATGACCGTTGACACTTGTCAACGAAGTTTTCCGTTAAAATCTCCAGCGCGGGTTGGGGCTATAGCCGGAGCGCCGTGCATAGGGCCGACGCGAAGAAGCTTTTCCGCGCCGGCATCTTGTAAACTGGGAGGGCGCTCAGAACGGCAAGATGTCCCTGTCTTCGGTGTAGCTGAGGTAGCCGACGTTGACGCCGGTGCGGAAGCCGACGCCGGCGCGGATGGGGGCTAGGGAGATGCGGCCGGAGCGCTGGTAGTTCACGCCGAGGCCGCCGATGAAATAGGCGCTGCCTTCGACGCCGGGGAAACGTTGATAGATTTCCCGCTGACGGCGGATTTGATAGATAAGGGTGAAGCACTTCGAAGCGTTGCCGCCAATATCAAAGCCGACCGACGGTCCCTGCCAGTAGACGAGCTGGTTGCGGTATTTCTTGCGACGCATGTAGCCCTTGCCATAGCGCAAGCCGATGCCGATGGCGCCCGACAATTCCTCACCGGTGATGTAGGCGTTCGGGCGGCCGAGGTCGGCGAACACATGTTCGACGATGTTGGCTGCCGTTTTTGCGGCGACGCCGAAGAAGCCCGCGACCTCGTTGACGATCTCGCTCTTGGAATAGGTGTCACCACCGTATCGCTCT
>JANOFD010000522.1:0-2530 GCA_031413455.1 Rhodobiaceae bacterium | reverse complement strand
GACTCGCAAACCCGCCTTCCGCTACCTCATCGCCGCCAACGCATTCATGGCGATCGCGATCTACGGCGGCATCGTGTGGTCGACAGTCTTCATCGTCCGCTTTTACGGATGGACCCCGGGGGAAGCCGGCGCCATCATCGGCCCGTTGGTAGCGGTAGTAGCGCTGGGCGGAACCTTTCTTGGCGGTCCAGCTGCAGATTATCTCGCCCGCCGCGACAAACGCTGGCAGATGTGGTTGCCGGCCATTGTCATCTTTCTGGCAATCCCCTTCAACGTCGCTGTCATTTTTGCACCCACAATTGCGATTCTGATCGTGGCCATTTCCGTAGAAAACTTCTTTCGCCCGATGAGCTTTGCTCCATTGGCCGCGGCCCTGCAGCGCCTGTCGCCCGACGGCGCACGCGCCCGTGCAGCAGCAACCGCGGGCGTCACCGGCACACTCGTGGGCCTGGGGCTGGGCCCAACCCTCGTCGGCGCCCTGAGTGACGGCCTCGCGCCATGGCTCGGCGCCGAAAGCCTGCGCTATGGCTTGCTCTCGATGATCATCCCGCAACTCGTCGCCGGCTACTGCTGCTGGCGCGCCGCCAAGACAATAGATCGCGATTTCATCGATTGATGGCGCTAATGCGCTATGAAGACCGGCAGCGTGGCGTGGGTCAGCACATGCCGCGTTACACCGCCCATGACCATTTCGCGCAAACGGCTATGTCCGTATCCGCCCATCACCAGCAACCCTGCTTCAGCGCGCACGGCTGTGTCCAACAACGCCGAACCGGTGTCTTGGCTACCGGGGTTGATGCCGTGCTCACTCGCCGACAATCCGTGCAGGCGCAAGTAATCACGCAAACGATCCATTTTTCGCGTCTCGATTGGACCCTTGGCAAGATTTAGAATTTCGATTGATTCGGCGCGTTTGAGCAACGGAATTGCTGCGGCAACTGCAGTCGCGGCGGCCGGCCCGCCATCCCAACCGATCACTATTTTTCGTCCGGCAATCGGTGGCGAGTTTTGCGGCACCAGCAACATGGCACGGCGCCCGTTCAGCAACGTCGATTCGATCATCGCGCGCAAGCCACTGTTGTCATCGTCCTGCGGCAAGTTGAAAACAACAAGGTCCGACAGACGCGCCTCCTCGGCGACAACGATGTCTTTGGGTCCCTCGCGCAAGCAGAATGATGCCGAAAACCCTGCGCCGGCGGGAGCGTCCAGAACGGTAATGCCCTCAGACAGCGCCAATTGATCCAGCGCGCCACGCGCTGCGGCTGCCGACCTGTTGGCAGCGTTCCGCGCGGCGTCCACGATTTCCTGCATAACCCCGGCTGAAACACCTTCGCCCAGATAGGGTATGACTTCGCTCACATCTGGCCGGACGAATAAACCCGCAACATGCGCCGCAAAAACCTTTGCAATGTCAAAGGCCGCCATCAGAACATGGTTGTCTCGCGCTGCGCCGGAGAGTGGAACAAGTAACTTTCTGTACGCCAAGGTTATGATCCTTTCAGCTATTGTCACCCTTGATATAGCAGGGCCTTCATGCCCGCCTTGACTTGGATCGGGCAATCACGCTCAACATCCACAGATATATACAACGCGAGCCGGAAAATGGGTAAACTTCAAAAGGCCGTCCACCCCCGCGCCTGGCAGCGCATGCTGTCGGGCCGCAGGCTCGACCTGTTGGACCCATCACCCTTTGACATTGAAATCCAGGACATTGCCCACGGCCTCGCCCGCGTCGCCCGCTGGAACGGCCAAACCCACGGCGATCACGCGTTTTCCGTCGCCGAGCATTCGATGGTCGTTGAAGACTGCCTGGCACAACTGAAACCCGGCATAGCCCAACGCTGGCGCCTGGCCGCCCTGTTGCACGATGCACCGGAATACGTCGTCGGCGACCTCATCAGCCCGTTCAAGGCCGCCGTCGGCCTCGACTATAAATCGCTGGAGAACAAACTTCTCGCAGCCATTCACCTGCGCTTTGGCCTGCCCGCGCAATTGCCCGAAGACATCACGGCGCTCATCAAACGCGCCGACAAGGCTTCGGCCTATTTCGAAGCAACCCAACTGGCGGGCTTCGCCACCGAAGAAGCCCTGGAGTTTTTCGGCTCGCCGCGCGGCTTGAAACCGGTGAAACTGAAACCGCAACCGGCAAGCGTCGCGCAGGCGAATTTCATGGCCCGCTTTCACGACCTGCTCCCGTCCACCCAAACGCGAGGCTAGCCGAACACAAGATGCCCGCGATCTATGTCTGCCCAAAAAGCAAAGTCCCCGGCGTTACTCTGCAGATTCGCCCGTCGCATCTCATCACCTTGCTCGATCCGCACGATGAAATGCCCACGCCTGGCGAAATCTCCGGTCATCGCCACCTCAAACTCGGCATGCACGATATTTCCTCCAGCTCGCCCGAGCATACCGCGCCCGATGAAATGCATGTTCGCGAACTGTTGGCCTTTGCTAAAGACTGGCAGCGCCACCAACCGCTTCTCATCCATTGCTGGGCCGGCATCAGCCGCTCGACAGCATCGGCGTTTGC
>JANOFD010000521.1:0-1854 GCA_031413455.1 Rhodobiaceae bacterium | reverse complement strand
GCTTTTGGATCGGTGCCAACGATCCCCTGGTGGGCCTCCAGCGACAGAAGGGTACCTGTGGTCTCGCACAACGGTGTAAACGAGTGTCCGGAACCGGCAACGCGCACCGGTGCGGTTCCGGCGCGAACAGCCTCAACCAGCTCAGCCTCGTTCGCAGGCGCCGTGATGGACTGGGGCGCCGCGCGAACCAATCCTGACCAGTTCTGCCAAGACGTCATTCGCCCTGCAGCGGACCGCTGGCGGCGCGAAAAGAATCGGCACGTTGACGTCCTTCGGCGGCCTGCTCTTTGGTGATGCGCTCTTCCAGGGACTGGGCAGGCGTTGCAGCGCCCTGATCGATTTTTTTCGTTTGTGTGTTAAACGGCACGCCGGAGAATCCACCCCTTGCTGCAAGAATAAAAAACTTCAGGGCTTCGACATCGTCCCTGGGGATACCATCACCGGATTCAAGCATGGTGGCGTAGTTATACTGTCCCTGCGCCAGGCCGTAATCGGCGGAATGTCCATACCACCGCGCCGCCAGCGCCATATTCTTTTCGACGCCATGGCCAAATTCATTGAGCGACCCCAGGTCGAACATTGACAGGGCAATTCCAGCCCTCGCGGCCAGGGTGTGATATTGCATCGACTTGGCATAGTCGCGCTGCACGACACCGGGCTTGCCGTCCATATACTCAACGCCCAGCCGGTGGGCCGCATAGGCGCTGCCGTTGGCGGCTGCTCCTATCCAGTACTCAATGGCCTCCGGATAGCGGCCGTGGATGTAATGCTGTTCGCCGGGATCTTTTCTGTCGCGCACTTCGCCAAGCGGGTGCTTGAGTGCCGCTTCAGCCGATGTCGGCGCCGTTGATTTCGGCGACAGAAACGCGACCCCGAGGACGACCGCCGCAATCGCCAGCGCGGCGCCAAGTCCGATTATCAGTCTTTGCATTGAAAACTCCCTTGCAGACGGCATCTGCCAATTCGAACATTTGCGAGCTTAGCCCAAACCCGCGAGCCCATGAAACCCTCAACCATTGCGTTGACCCGTAACAGCGTCACATTGGCAGATTTCTGCGGGTTTAACCGTAACATCAGCCGTTACTTGTGTACACACAACATAGTAAACGATGCGATGGAATGGCGCAAATGGGGTCCTGTCGAGCCGTTGAATAATTGGGTGGGATACCATATTGGAACTTTTAGCGAACTCTTTCTCGCGTGTCAAGCGGAAATGCCGGCGCCGGCCCCCCATCCCCTGCAGCCCACCTTCGCCAAGTGGCTTCGGCGGGCGCAGGTACTTCCCCCGCAAGCGGAGGAAGACACAAGAGTCTCTAGTGCGGGGCAAGTGGCTGCGCCGCGTCAGCGGCTGCAGACGATGGGGGGCTGTGGCGGGGCACTTGCCGTAATATATTCCAGCACCCGGTCAAGATTCCGGCAGACTTCAAGATTTGAGACACGTAGATCCCGCCAACCCTGGCGCTCAAGATAGGCACGGCGGCGATAGTCGTACGCTTGCGCCTCTTCTGTCCAGTGTGTGGCGCCATCGACTTCGATGAGCGGTTTGACCGAAAGGCAGGCAAAGTCGGCGATGTAGGGTCCGATGGGATGTTGCCTTCGAAAGCGCAGGCCATTGATTGCGTGGCGGCGCAGATGTGTCCAGAGAATGACTTCGGCACGGGTCATTTCGCGGCGAAGCGTTTTGGCGAAGAGTTGTGACTTTGTGTGGGTGTCTCGCATAACGGTATGTTGTGCGGACGCGGCGTGAATGCGAGAGAGATATTGTAACAAATTGTCGTGGGTGACTCCCCCCTCCCCAGCAGCCGCAAGTGCGGCGCAGGTACTCCCCCCGCCAAGCGGGGGGAGATGAGAGAC
>JANOFD010000520.1:0-3336 GCA_031413455.1 Rhodobiaceae bacterium | reverse complement strand
GCCACCTGCGCCGCACCACCAATGTGGAACGTACGCATCGTCAGCTGTGTTCCGGGCTCTCCAATTGACTGCGCCGCAATAACGCCGACCGCTTCACCCTGGTTGACCGGCGTTCCACGAGCCAGATCGCGACCGTAACATTTCGCGCACACGCCCGACTTCAGATCGCAGGTGAGAACCGATCGGATGCGCACTTTTGGAACCTGTGCCGCTTCCAGCATTTCCGCTTTGTCTTCGGTAATTTCCTCGCCACGTTTCACCAGCGTTTTGTTTGTCGCCGGATCCTTCACATCTTCAGCAGCCGTCCGGCCCAAAGTACGCTCACTCAACGTCGCCACGACGTTACCGCCATCAAGAACCGCGGCAACCGTAATGCCCAGCTTCGTTCCGCAGTCTTCCTGCGTAATGATGCAGTCCTGCGCCACGTCCACCAAACGCCGGGTCAGATACCCCGAGTTGGCAGTTTTCAATGCTGTATCGGCAAGTCCCTTGCGTGCACCATGGGTTGAGTTGAAGTACTCAAGAACCGTCAATCCCTCTTTGAAGTTCGAGATGATTGGCGTTTCAATGATTTCCCCCGATGGCTTTGTCATCAAACCGCGCATACCGGCAAGCTGCTTCATCTGCGTCGGCGACCCACGCGCACCGGAATGCGACATCATATAGATCGAATTGACCTCTTTGACGCGCTTGGTCACGGGATCAATCTGCACCGCGGAAATCTCACGCATCATTTCTTCGGCAACCCGGTCGGTACACTTCGACCAGGCATCGACAACCTTGTTGTATTTTTCGCCTTCAGTGATGAAACCGTCTTGATACTGCTTCTCGTAGTCCTTCATTTGCTTGCGGGTTTCTTCGACCATGCGCTCTTTGGTGCGCGGCACGACCATGTCGTCCTTACCGAACGAGATGCCGGCCTTGTAAGCCTCGCGGAACCCTAAGGCCATAATGGCGTCGGCAAACAGCACGGTCTCTTTCTGCCCGCAGTGGCGATAGACCAAGTCGATCAACGCACTGACTTCCGCCTTGCGCATCACGCGATTGACCATCGAATAAGGCACGTTTGGATTACGCGGCAGCAACTCGGCGATCATCAAACGGCCTGGCGTCGTCTCAACCCGAACCGTGACCGGTTTGTTATTGGCATCGACGGTTTTGTAACGCGCCTTGATCTTCGAATGCAGCGTCAACACACCCTGTGCCAGCGCGTGTTCGATCTCGCCCATGCCCACGAAGGCTTTGCCTTCACCGGGTTCGCCATCGCGATCAAGCGAGCAATAGTAGATTCCAAGCACGATATCCTGGCTTGGCACAATAATCGGCTTGCCGTTCGCCGGGCTCAAGATGTTGTTCGTCGACATCATCAGCACGCGCGCTTCAAGCTGAGCTTCAAGCGACAACGGAATGTGCACAGCCATTTGGTCGCCGTCAAAGTCCGCGTTGAACGCCGTGCAAACAAGGGGATGCAATTGAATGGCTTTGCCTTCAATTAGAACCGGTTCGAACGCCTGAATGCCCAACCGGTGCAAGGTCGGCGCGCGGTTGAGAAGGACAGGATGCTCGCGAATTACCTCGGCCAGAATGTCCCAAACTTCAGGACGCTCCTTCTCGACCATTTTCTTGGATTGCTTGACGGTGGCAGACAGTCCCTTCGCTTCAAGCCGGTTGTAAATGAACGGCTTGAACAGCTCGAGCGCCATCTTCTTTGGCAAACCGCACTGATGCAATTTGAGCTCGGGACCGACCACAATGACCGACCGGCCAGAGTAGTCGACGCGCTTGCCCAAAAGGTTTTGCCGGAACCGGCCTTGCTTGCCCTTCAACATATCGGCGAGCGACTTCAACGGACGCTTGTTCGCACCCGTGATCACGCGCCCGCGCCGTCCGTTGTCGAACAACGCGTCGACCGACTCCTGCAGCATCCGCTTTTCGTTGCGGATGATGATGTCCGGTGCCCGAAGTTCCATCAAGCGCTTCAACCGGTTATTGCGATTGATCACGCGACGGTAAAGATCATTCAAATCCGAAGTTGCAAACCGACCGCCATCCAGCGGCACCAGCGGACGCAGTTCTGGCGGAATGACAGGGACGACCGTCAAGATCATCCATTCGGGACGATTGCCTGACTCCATCAGCGCTTCAACCAGCTTCAACCGCTTCACAAGTTTCTTGGGCTTCAGCTCGGACTCTGTCGTTGCGATTTCTTCGCGCAACGAAATTTTCAAGGCCGGCAAATCAAGCCGCATCAACAGTTCGCGAATAGCCTCCGCGCCGATATGCGCTGTGAAACTGTCTTCGCCGTATTCTTCTTGCGCTCTGAGGAACTCGTCCTCCGAAAGAATTGTCCGCTCTTTCATCGGCGTCAGGCCCGGCTCGACGACCATATAGCCTTCGAAGTACAGAACGCGCTCCAGATCCTTCAGCGTCATGTCCAAAAGCATGCCGATACGCGACGGCAACGACTTCATGAACCAGATATGAGCCACCGGCGACGCAAGCTCGATATGCCCCATGCGCTCGCGGCGCACTTTCGACAACGTCACTTCCACGCCGCACTTCTCGCAGACGATGCCGCGATACTTCATGCGCTTGTACTTGCCGCACAAGCACTCATAGTCCTTGATCGGACCAAAAATGCGCGCGCAGAACAAACCGTCGCGTTCAGGTTTGAACGTACGGTAGTTGATCGTTTCCGGCTTTTTGATTTCGCCGTACGACCACGATTGGATTTTTTCCGGACTCGCAAGCGCGATTCGGATGCGGTCGAACGTCGGGGGAGCCGCAATAGGATTAAAGACGTTCAGGACTTCTTGATTCATGGAGTTCAATTCTCCTTAAATCGCTACTGTGTTGGAGTTGGAATTCACGATTCCGACTCCGTCACAAGTTCGACATTGAGGCTGAGGGAGCGCATTTCCTTGATCAGAACGTTGAAGCTCTCGGGAATACCGGCTTCAAAATTCTCATCACCGCGCACGATGGCTTCATAAACTTTTGTTCGTCCCGCTACGTCGTCGGACTTCACGGTCAGAATTTCCTGCAACGTATAGGCAGCGCCATAGGCTTCAAGCGCCCACACTTCCATTTCTCCGAAGCGCTGGCCGCCGAATTGGGCTTTACCGCCCAACGGCTGCTGCGTGACAAGGCTGTAAGGCCCAATCGAACGGGCGTGGATTTTGTCGTCCACCAAATGGTGAAGCTTCAACATATAGATGTATCCAACGGTAACCTGCCGCCTGAACGGTTCACCCGACCGGCCATCGAACAAAGTCACCTGCCCCGTTACGTTCATCCCGGCGAGTTCGAGCATCTTGTTGATGTCGACTTCATGTG
>JANOFD010000519.1:0-1101 GCA_031413455.1 Rhodobiaceae bacterium | reverse complement strand
CCCTGCCGAACTGATTACCGATGATGCCACCGACGATGGCGCCTACACCTGTGCCCACGGCGACATCGGTTTCGCAGCTGCTTTGGTTGTTATAGGCGTTGTTTTGTTGGCCATAGTTTCCGTAGACCTGTCCTGCCAGAGCGGGCGCTGCTGTCATTACGGTCGCCAATAGAGCAAGCGTGATTGTTTTGAACATGTCGCAATTCTCCCAAGCGTTGTCTGCGCAGTATAGGCGAAGCGCTGCGCCCATGCGAGGGGGCGCAGGTGACCTTGGTCACATGAATGTTGCGGGAGTGGCGCTGGATTAGTCCAAACTCACCAATTTCCAGCCGCGCTTTTTCAATTCTGCCTGAGCGCGCGGGGTCAGTTTGCCCGTCGTTGCGAATACTGGCGGCTTGGTTTCGCCCCGTGTCGCCAATTCCTTACCAATGGCGCCGACGTTGCGTTCGACGGCGTCGGTCCAGGCCAGCCCGTCGAATGGGAATGCCGCGACCAGCCCGCCGGTCTTGTCGCGATTGAGAGCGAACTCGTTGACCAGGTAGAATTCCTTGAGACCGCCAAGGCTGTCGCTCTTGGTGGCCAGGAGTTCGGCGCGATAGCGATTGAACTTCGCGGCATCGTCGCTGGCGACCATTGCTGCCCGCCGGATAAACACGTCGCTATTGCTTGCTCCCAGCGCCGTCAGCGACTGCGCAATCACATAGAGATCGCCGGGGGAATAGGATTGGTTTTCGATAAACGATTCGATCACGTCTTCCGGCACCTTCAGCACTTTAAGTTTTTGGGTCACCAGTTCGGCAATCTCGGCGGAGCTTTTCTCGCGAATGGGATTGGCGAGGTTGGATGCCCTTGAGGTGGCGGACACGGCAATCCCCGCACCGCCGGGGATCGCCGATATCGCCGCGGAGATGGAGATGTCGCCTGCGGCCATCACACGCGCCATATCGACCAGACCTTCGCGCAGTGGCGTGAAGTCCGTGTAGGGGTCTACTTTGAGCTCGAACGCGAGTTCGCGCATCGCCTTCTTGACGCCGGTAACGCTTTCGACAAACCCGTCGCGGCTGGCATCGGAGTGTTCGACCTCCGAGACGGTCTTGTCGA
>JANOFD010000518.1:0-1535 GCA_031413455.1 Rhodobiaceae bacterium | reverse complement strand
CTTTCGCTGGAGCTGGAGTCTGTTGATATTGGGCTGCTGGTTGATGAGGTGGTCAAGTCGATTGAGCCCAAGGCGCTGGAATCCAGCCTTTCGCTGCGGTTGAACCTAGCCGTGACACCTCTGGTGCGCGCGGACAGACGTGCCGTCAAGGACGTGCTTTCAAATTTGTTGTCCAACGCCATCAAGTTCAATGCGCCAAGCGGGTTTATTACTGTTGAGACGCGCTCTGACCGTGATGTTGTGTCGGTGTGGATACACGATACCGGGATTGGTATTGCCGAGTCGAACTTGTCGCGCGTGGTCAAACCTTTCGAGCGGCTTGAGAAAGCTGCCAACAGCAACAAGCGCGGCGGCACTGGATTGGGGCTTGCCGTATCGAATGCGCTGATTGAAATGCACGGAGGCAAACTGGTGCTCGAGAGCGAAGTTGGCGTTGGCACCAGCGTCTATTTTACTTTGCCGGTCGCTAGCACATGAACGGGCCGCTGCCTGCTCGCTGGACCAATGCCATCGGCCAGAGAGAGGTTTTGTTGGGACGAGACACGGTGCAGCGGATGGCAGAAATATACCTTGCCGAACTGGATAACGTAATCGAGGCAATCATCGCGGCGTTGCGTGAAAATGATCTGGCGACTGCAAGACGGGCCGCGCACCATTTGGGGGCCAATGCCGGGTCGCTCGATTTTATGGACCTCGCAGATCTGGCACAGCAGGTTGAAGTCTGCAGCCTGCGCGGGGATCGCGACGGTGCCCTGCAAGCGCTGCAAACAAGCGTTCCGATCGCCCAGCGCAGCGCGTCGCATTTGCGAAACCATTTCGGGCTCGTATGAAAAAACGCATCCTCATCGTCGAAGATAATGCACTGGTGCGCGAAATGTACCGCAGCGCTCTGAAACCGTTGGGGGCGGAATTGCTGGAAACGCAACGGGGATTGCTCGCGGCGGACATGGCCAGGCGCGAGCAGCCGTCGCTGGTTATCCTGGACCTCGTCTTGCCGGATATTTCAGGCCAGGAGGTGCTCAAGCGCATCAAATCAGCGCCAGAAACCGCGCATATTCCCGTTCTGGCGGTGACCAATTCCGCCTCGGCCGGCGATGAGGCTTCGTTGAAAGCTCTGGGCTTTGCCGGATTGATCACCAAGCCGATCAACATCAAGGCCTTTTGCGATGCGGTAGCGAAATTTGTCGCGCCTTAATAACTTCTAAGGCTTCAAGCGGTTAACACCCCGTCAAATCTGTGTGGTCATGATCCTTGCGGATTACATGGGTGGCAGACTTGGACCTTCGCTGCGCATTATTGATTGCACTGTTGTTGTGGCCCGGCATTTCTGCCGCCAGAGAGGTGCCGCGTGTTGTTTTGGGGCTGCATGACAGCCCCCGGACCGCTGCTGCTGACTCGAACTATCTGTACGGCCTCGCCGAAATGCCGCTCAATCATCTTGGATTGAAGCTTGAGTATCACAACCTGCGCCTTGGTGTGCCGGCGCTTGGAAATAGAAGTGACGTCAGGGGTCTGCTGATCTGGCTGAATGACGG
>JANOFD010000517.1:0-2698 GCA_031413455.1 Rhodobiaceae bacterium | reverse complement strand
GAGTTCGCAGCAGGCCTCTGTAAATTGTTTCCTGAACGAGAGCATGGCAGAAACCATAGATATCCGGATTCGCCCACAGCTCGCCGCCTGTCGTGCCCAGATACAACCCAGTGGGATTCACAATGTCCCCACAAAACGCCTGACGCTTGACCGTGAACCAGCCCTGCTTCTTCGGAAAGCCTTTGTCCTGCCGCTCCCAGTTCGCGCCAGCGTCGCGCGTGCGATAGACGGCGGGCCTCCCGTCCGGGCTCGTGCGCGGCCACACAGTTGTGCCGTCCATCGGAAACACCCACGCGCAATCAGATTCGCGCGCGTGCGGCACGATCGTAAAGCCGATATCGCCGACCTCTTTCGGCATCGCGTTGCCGATGCGCTCCCACTTTTCGCTAGGCCGGTCGAGCCGGTAGATGCCGCAATGGTTCTGCTGCCACAGCCGGTCGGGATCGGTGGGCGAAAGCGCGATGTAGTGCGCGTCCTGCCCGTATTCGGGATAGGGGTCGGGATTGAAATTCGCCTCGACGTTTTTGTTGAGCGGCCGCCAGTTGCGCGCCCGGTCCAGGCTCTCGAACACGCCCCCGGTCGAGGTCGCGATATACATGTGCCGTGCGTCGCGCGGATCGATCACGATCTGATTGAGCAGCGCCCCGTCCGGCGTGCCCGCATCTTTCGGCACCCACTTGTCGTACATCGCGTGTTCGTTGAAACCGTCGACGTTCTCCCATGAAACGCCGTCGTCGTTGGACACGAACATCCCGGGCGGCGACGTCCCCGCCCACCACACGCCGGGCTCGCTGTCATGTCCCTGAGACAGCCAGAACGTATGGTCGACCGCCCGCCCACCGGTTTCTACCTTATGAAACGCAGGCGGCGTGCCCGCCTCTTTCCACGTCCGGCCCTTATCGATCGAGCGAAAAATCGTCGGCCCCAAATGCCCCGTCTTCGCCGCCATCAGCAAAGTGCCCGAGCGCGTATCACGCACGAGGTGATTGACCACCTGCCCCAGCATATGAGGTCCATCGACCCGCCACGTCTTACGGCTCGCGTCGGAATGAAAAAACCACGCCCCCTTGCGCGTGCCCACGAGCAGCGAAATGCCTTTGAACGGTTTGCGCTTTGAAGGTTTTGCTTTCGCCATCAGTTTCTCCCATTTTCGGAGAATTCTACGGCGGCGGCTTTTAGGCCGCAACTCGGGCGGTAACGTTGCCGATCCACTCGCGCACAAATTTCGCCGTTTTTTCCCAGCCCGGCTCGCCGATCAGCCAGTGGCTGGCATTCTCGACTTCGAAATACTCACCGTTGTCCCGGTAGCGCTTGGCAATCGAGGCCACTGTCTTGGGTGGATTGACCCGGTCATTGGCCCCCGCCACGCACAGCACCGGACAACTCACCTTGCGCGCATCGACGTAAGTCGCGCGCCGTATATCCATGCCCCAATGCAAAATTTCAAAAGTCGCCAGCCCCGATTCCGGGACAAACCGTGCAAACAAGGCCTCGCGTTCTTTCGCGGGCATCATGTCCAGCGCGTGTGTTTCGGCGATCCAGGCCTCGGGCCGCAACGGCTTGTTCCAAAACTGCCCGGCAAGATAGAGTCCTTGCGCCGACATGATTTCCCATGGGCTGGTCGGCAACGTGCCCCATGGCGCCGACGGCGCGATCAGCGCCAGCGCCCGTACGTTTACACGCTGCGCCACCATCTGGGCCACCAGTCCGCCCATCGAGTGTCCAATAATCACCGGCGGAACTTTCAACGAGCGCACCAAGGCCTCAATGTCGGCCGCATAATCCAGAGTGCTTGTCGTACCCAATTCGCGTGGCGAGCGCACGCCCGCCGGCAGATTGTGATGCCGCAAAGTGGGCGTGTAGACCTTTGCACCATGCGCCTCAAAGAGTTTCGCATAATTATCAAAGGCCCAAGAGGCGCAGAAAGCGCCATGAATCATGACTACAGGTGATTCCATCTGCCGTCAGTCTAGCCAATCAACTTGTCACACCCGAAGCATTGCTTTCACACGCGGTTAAGCCGGGCGTGTTGCACACGCAGTTAAGCCGGAAGCGCCAAATGCCTGAATGACGCTACGACTTGGCTGTAAACCTCCCGCTTGAAGGGGACAATGAGCGAATCAAGTTCGTCAATTTCAACCCAGCGGAAGGCGTCAAATTCCTGCGGTTTGTGCCGTTTGAGGTCAATTTCGTGGTCCTCACCCAGATAGCGCATGGCAAACCACTTCTGCTTTTGCCCGCGATATCTCCCCCTGAGAGCGAATCCTATCGACCGGCGGGGGATTTCGTAGGTGTACCAGTCGGGGGCTTCCGCCAGCACACTGACCTTGGTGATCCCGGTCTCTTCTTCAAGTTCGCGCAACGCTGCGTCTCGTAACTCTTCGCCCTGATCCACGCCGCCTTGAGGCATCTGCCACGCTTCGCCGATTTCAATATTGATGCGCCGGCCGACAAAGACCAGGCCCGAGCTGTTGAACACCATGATGCCAACGCAGCGCCGGTAAGGCAGGAGCTCTGGATTGGTGCCTTTCAAGGATGCGGCCCCGGTTCTGGCTCAGGCGAATGCGCCGTTACTGGAGCAATGGGGCGCCGTGGCGGGGGCACGGGCCTGGGCGCCGCAATCGATTTTTTTGTGGCGACAAGCGCTGACACCGGCACGAGGGCTATTCCCTTTTGTTCAAGGCCATTTGCCCAGACA
>JANOFD010000516.1:0-4939 GCA_031413455.1 Rhodobiaceae bacterium | reverse complement strand
TAGCCTTGCAACACGCCATCGCGAATGACTTCGCGGTCTTGGGTCGCCACACCTTCGGTGTCGAACGGCGAGCTGCCCAATGCCTGTTTAATATGCGGCCGTTCCACGATTTGCACCGTGGGCGCGAACAATGTCTGGCCTAAGCTATCCAGCAAAAAAGATGTTTTGCGATATAAATTGCCGCCGCTGACCGCGGAGACAAAATTGCCGAGTAAGCCGGTTGCAATAGGAGCTTCGAAAATCACCGGCGCTTGCATGGTCTTCAGTTTGCGTGCATTCAAGCGGCGCAGCGTGCGCTCACCCGCAATGCGCCCAACCTCGGCAGCACTTTGTAATTGCCCTGCCGCACGCGCGGTGGAATACCAATAGTCGCGCTGCATACCGGCTTCCGATTCGGCGATCACTGCGCACGAAACGCCTTGGCGCGAGGTGGGGTAACCGGCGAGAAAGCCCAAGCTGTTGCCATACACAAATAATGATTCTTGCGTTGATATCGAACCGCCCTCGGAATTATTGATGCTCGGGTCAACCGCGAGCGCGGCCGCTTCGCAGGTTTGCGCCAGCGCTATCGCTTGCTCCACTGGCAACGTCCAGGGGTGATACAGATCAAGCTCGGGAATATCGCGCGCTAACATTTCCGGCTCCGGCAAGCCGGCGAAACTATCTTCGGCGGTGTATTTAGCGATGGTCAGCGCTTTGGCCACGGTATCGCGGATCGCCGCCGCGCTCAGATCAGAAGTGCTGGCATGGCCGCGCCGTTGCCCGAAGTAACAGGTCACCCCCAAACCCTTATCGCGGTTGTATTCAATGGTTTCGACTTGGTTCAGCCGTACCGTGACATTTTGACCGAAGCCTTGATTCACTTCCGCTGCGCAGGCGGTAGCGCCGGCGGCTTGCGCTTGCTGCAAAATGTCTTGCGTGATTTGTTTGAGTTGTTCGATTGAATAAGTAAAGCGATTAACGTCCACGGCTACTTTCTGGCGAGTTACGAGCAAAAAAATGGTTATCATAGCAACTTTGACCGCCCTGGGCGATGCCCGGCGCGCTACGAGAGCACATGGAACAACCCGACCAGAGTAAAACCCAGCGTAAGCAGGCGATGACCGCGCTGCAGAAACTCGGCATGGAGTTGGTCGCGCTGAAAAAATCCCAGATCGACCAATTAAATCTCCCCGAACAATTGCTCGATGCAGTTTGGGGTTCGGGCGTCTATGTCGATGCGCGCACCGTTGATGTGCATATTGGGCGGCTTAGAAAGGCCGTGAACGAGCAAGGCGATGTCGATCCGATCCGAACGGTGCGCTCTGCCGGGTATGCGCTGGACGAGTCGTTTCAGGCATAAAAAAGGGAGCCGAGGCTCCCTTCGTATTCGTGCAGCACTGTTGACGCCTAGGTGCGAACCAGATAGCGGCGGAAGTCGCGATCGCGATCGCGGTCTCTGCGGCTTTGCGCCGGTTGAAACGCCTTGACCGAATGGGCATCACAATAGGGCGAACTGGCTTTTGGCGGGTGCCCACAAAAGTGAAACTCGGACGTTGACGGGTCACCGATCGGCCATTTGCACATGCGGTCATTGATGGTGAGAACGGTTGTTTTGCGACCGAATTCGTCAACAATGGGATCGCGCTCGATGATGGGCGCCTGGACGACCGGTGGCGGACGCGGCCGTACGGCACGTCTGGCGACTTGCATGCGCGGGCGTTCGGTGCGCGCAGGTGTGGCGCGCCCCGCCAATCCGAGGCGGTGTACTTTTCCGATCACTGCGTTGCGGGTGACCTCGCCCAATTGCCGGGCAATTTGGCTGGCACTCAGTCCGTCAGACCAAAGCTGTTTGAGCTGTTCAACGCGCTCGTCCGTCCAACTCATCCGGTACTCCCTTGTTTGGACAGGCATGGTTAAGTCCACCCATAGTATGCGAATGAGCGGATGCCACAAGATAATATGCTAAGGCCCAGATGTAGTTATTGGGGATTGTTGTCATCCAACCACAATGGTTAACAACGTGACAGGTCGCGTTGACAGTTATGTTGCAGCGCAGAATACTCCGGGTCTGCGGAAATCAACGGATTTCCGCCTCTTTCCAGAGGGAATGCTGTGATACCACCATTGCTACCGACGTATGCGCGCGCGCCATTGGCGTTTGAGCGCGGTGAAGGGCCTTATCTAATTGCGACGGACGGTCGACGCTTTCTGGATTTTGCTGCGGGGATTGCGGTCAATGCTTTGGGGCATGCCCATCCGCGATTAGTGGCGGCGTTGTCGGCGCAGGCCGCGAAACTCTGGCATACCTCGAACCTGTATCAGGTTCCCGGACAGCAATTGCTGGCTGAGCGGCTGGTGGCCGCCACTTTTGCCGACACAGTGTTTTTTGGCAATTCGGGCGCTGAAGCGATCGAATGTGCGATCAAGATGGCAAGAAAGTTTCATGCGGCACGCGGCGAACCGCAGCGCTTTCGGATCATCACATTTGAAGGTGCATTTCACGGGCGTACGCTTGCGACCCTGGCTGCGGGCGGCCAGAAAAAATATCTCGACGGGTTCGGGCCCAAGGTTGATGGCTTTGATCAGGTGCCGTTTGGCGATCTGGATAGCGTTAAGCGGGCTATCGGGCCGGAGACGGCCGGTATCCTGATCGAGCCCATCCAGGGTGAAGGCGGGGTGCGGTGTGTGTCGGCCGAGACTTTGCGCGCGCTGAGAGTGCTTTGCGACGAGCACGGCCTGATGCTGATGTTTGACGAGATCCAATGCGGCATGGGGCGGACAGGCAAACTCTTTGCCCATGAATGGGCGGGGATTACACCGGATATTATGGCGATTGCCAAAGCGCTGGGCGGCGGATTTCCGGTCGGTGCCTGCCTGGCGACAGAGCGGGCTGCCGCGGGCATGACCACTGGAACGCATGGTTCAACGTTTGGCGGCAATCCCTTGGCGATGTCGATTGGCAATGCCGTGCTTGATGTGGTGCTGGAGCCTGCGTTCCTGGAGCAGGTCAACCAAATTGCGAATTATCTGAAGCAGCAATTGGCAATGATCGCCGACCGCCATGGCTCTGTCATCGAAGAAGTGCGCGGGCAAGGTCTGCTGCTTGGTTTGAAATGCAAGGTGCCCAACACATTGCTTGTCGATGCGTTGCGCGAACGGGGCATGCTGACGGTTGGCGGCGGCGACAATGTTGTGCGTATTTTGCCGCCGCTGATCATCACGGAAGAGCATGTCCGCGAAGCCATCACAATTTTGAACGATGCTTGCGAAAGCCTTGCCCACCAGCCCGCGAAGGATGCCGCGAAATGAGTTTGGGAAAACCCCTCAAACATTTTCTTGATCTGGATGCGTTTGACAGCGCGATGCTGCGACAGCTGGTCGATGATGCGCAGCGCATGAAGTCGGCGCGTCAAGGCCGACCAAAAGGCCAACGTGACGACGATGCGCCGTTGACGGGGCGGATGCTGGCGCTGGTGTTCGAGAAGCCGTCGACTCGCACGCGGATTTCATTCGATGTCGGCATGCGCCAGCTTGGTGGGGAGTGCATGTTCCTGGATGGCCGCGACATGCAGTTCGGACATGGCGAAACTGTTGGCGACACCTCGCGGGTACTGTCACGGTATGTTGATGCGATTGTGTTGCGTTCGAAGCGGCACCAAAGTCTTTTGGATCTGGCGCGAACGGCGACGGTGCCTGTCATCAACGGCCTGACGGATAAAACCCATCCGTGTCAGCTGATGGCCGACATTATGACATTCGAGGAGCATCGCGGGCCGATCAACGGTCGGACGGTGACGTGGTCGGGGGCCGGCAACAATGTCTGTGCGTCGTGGATTCATGCGGCGGTGCGGTTCAATTTCGTACTCAAGATTGCGTGTCCGGCAGAAATCGAACCCGATCCGGCGGTGATGGCGTGGGCGCGGGCGCAGAAGGGCCGCGTCGAACTTGTGCGCGACCCCTACGAGGCGGTTGCAGGCACAAGTGCCGTCGTCACCGACACGTGGGTGCAGATGTCGGAGACCGACAATCTGGGCGAGGGTGGGACACGGTCGCGGCATAATTCACTGGTGCGCTATCGTGTTGACGAACGGTTGATGCAGGCGGCCGGCAAGGACGCGATTTTCATGCATTGCCTGCCGGCCCATCGCGGTGAGGAGGTCACCGATGCGGTGCTCGACGGGCCGCAATCGGTCGTTTTCGATGAAGCGGAGAACCGGCTGCATTCACAGAAAAGCGTGTTGCGATGGGCTTTGACGTGACACCCAGGGACTTTGTTCGCGGCTTTCAGATCGAAGGCATGAATGTCCGAGGACGGATTGTTCATCTGACCGAACTCGCCGACCGAGTGATTGCGGCGCATGGCTATCCTGAGCCGGTGTCGCGGGTTGTCGGCGAGGCGCTGGTGCTGGCGGCATTGCTGGGCTCGTCGCTAAAGTTTGACGGCACACTGACGGTGCAGACACGAGGTCAAGGGCCGTTGCGTATGGTGGTGGCGGATTACACCGCGTCAGGTGCTGTTCGTGCGTGTGCGACGTTTGACAGGGAAGCGGTCGAAGCGCTGGGTGCGTCGCCCGCGTTTGAAGATCTGGTGGGGCCGGGCTCGCTTGCGATCACAATCGATCCCGGCGGCGAACTGCAACGCTATCAGGGGGTTGTGCCGCTTGAAGGGTTGGGGCTTGCCGGCGGTGCGATGGCTTATTTTGAACGCTCGGAACAAATTCCCACACAGATCAAGCTCAGTGTCGCAACACTGAGCGTGCGCGGGCAAGACGAGGCGCGCCCGCATTGGCGGGCGGGCGGGATGTTGATTCAGAATTTGGCGTCATTGGGCGGGCTGCCCGTTGAAACAAAGGCAGATGACTGGACGCGGGCGGCAGCACTTTTTTCGACGGTCGAAGCGCACGAACTCGTTGATCCGCTGGTCGAGGCGGAGCGCTTGCTCTACCGGCTGTATCAT